>JAACDW010000165.1 GCA_009936775.1 Pseudomonadota bacterium | reverse complement strand
CCTGCAAAAAAAGCACCTGCAAAAAAAGCACCTGCAAAGAAGGCTGCTGCTAAGAAAGCACCTGCCAAAAAAGCAGCTGCGAAGAAAACTCCCGCTAAAAAGGCCGCAGCGGCTCCAGTGAAAAAGGCACCGGGCATAAAAGCTAAGATGACCAAAACCGCCATCCTCAACGAGATAGCAACAAACACGAACCTGTCACGCGCTCAGGTAACTTCGGTAATGGATGAGCTAGAGTCTGTGATCGAGCGTCACATTCGTAAGCGTTCGGTTGGCGAGTTCACGCTACCCGGTCTGTTAAAGATCAAGGCAGCTAAGCGACCTGCCAGCAAGAAGCGTATGGGCCGCAACCCTGCGACTGGCGAAGAGATCGTCATCCCAGCGAAGCCTGCGACCACACGGGTTCGCGTAACAGCCCTGAAGAAGCTGAAGGATATGATTGCCTAGCCGACTCTCCCAAAGCACTTAAGCCGACCTCTATGAGCCGTTCATTAGGTCGGCTTTTTTTCGCCTGAAAATAGGCAAATCACGCACTTTGTCGCTGCAGGATTAGCTGCCTTTGCCAAAGGTGGCATTCCACCCTTGTGATATAGGCGCGCCATTGTGTCTAATGCGTGCTTCGCCAATAGAGCAAATCTCTCATGCGCCAATCCGTCTTGCTGCTGCCGACTCTCAAAGAAGATCCCGCCGACGCAGATGTCGTCAGTCACCGCCTGATGCTACGTGCAGGTATGATTCGGCAACTTGCCAGCGGGCTATACACATGGCTACCTCTGGGCTTAAGGGTGCTGCGTAAAATCGAAAACATTATCCGCGAGGAGATGAATCGAAGCGGCGCACAGGAAGTGTCCATGCCGGTCGTGCAGCCGGCCGAGTTGTGGATGGAAACCCAGCGCTGGCAAAAAATGGGCGGTGAGATGCTGCGCATGCAGGACCGGCACCAACGTGACTTCTGCCTCGGGCCTACCCACGAAGAAGTGATTACCGATTTGTTTCGCCGCGAAATACACAGCTATCGCCAACTGCCCATTAACTTTTATCAAATACAGACCAAATTCCGCGACGAACGCAGACCCCGTTTTGGTGTCATGCGTGCCCGAGAATTCACCATGAAAGACGCCTACTCGTTTCATCTCGACCAGGCCAGCTTTGACGCCACCTATGATGAAATGTACCGCTGCTATGAGCGTATTTTGACACGCATGCAGCTGGAGTTTCGCGCCGTACAAGCGGATACCGGCAATATCGGCGGCGAAAATTCCCACGAATTTCATGTGCTGGCCCAATCTGGCGAAGACACCATTGCCTACAGCGATACGGGTACCTATGCGGCGAATCTAGAAAAAGCTGCCGCGCTGCTACCAGAACCTGCCGATGCCGCCAGCGAGGTTATGAGCCGCGTCGATACACCCAATGCGAAAACCATTGACGCAGTAGCCCAACTCCTCGGACTGCCAACCGAGCAAAACCTAAAAACGCTCATGGTTGAAGGTGCCGAGGGCGCGACAAGCCACCTCTACGCCATCATCTTGCGCGGCGATCATGAACTTAACGAGATCAAGGCCGCCAAACTGCCGGGTATCAAGTCACCGCTTACCTTTGCCGAGGAGGAGGTTATCGCCAAGGCCATGGGTGCCCATGTTGGCTCCCTTGGGCCGGTAAACTGCAATGTGCCGATGTTTGTGGATGCCAGCGCAGCTGCTGTTAGCGACTTTGTTTGTGGCGCCAACGAAGACGGCGTGCACTTGCGAGGCGTGAATTGGCAACGTGATGTCGCGCTAACTGAGCAACAGGTTGTCGACGTGCGCAACGTAGTAGAGGGCGATACGGCTCCCGACGGTGTGGGCCAGATTCGTTTTCTGCGCGGCATTGAAGTTGGTCACATCTTCCAGCTCGACCGTTCCTACAGTGAGCCCATGCAGGCCTCGGTACTGGACCAAGACGGCAACCAAAACGTGCCCATTATGGGCTGTTATGGCATGGGCGTGACGCGCTTGGTCGCCGCGGTAATCGAGCAAAACCATGACGCCAACGGCATTACCTGGCCCGCTCCGCTGGCACCTTTTGAGCTGCACATTATTGCTCTGAACGCGCAAAAGTCCGACGCGGTAAGAGCAGCGTCTGAGTCTTTGTATCGTCAAGCCTGCGATGCCGGAATTGAGGTATTGCTCGATGACCGAGCAGAACGTCCGGGGGTGAAATTTGCCGAGGCCGACTTAATCGGCATTCCTCACCGCCTGATCATAGGTGATCGCGGTCTAAAACATGGCGTGGTGGAATACAAACACCGCAGCGGCGAAGCGGCGGAAGAAATTGCGCTCGGCGACGCGTTGACCAAGCTGACCTAGAGGACCTAGATCAAGCCCGCTACCGCAGCTACATTTGCGGGGCTAGTTGGGCAGGCTGGGTTTTCGCTGCGAGCAGCGTTTGGGCAGTTTGCGGGCCGACTAAAATTCGATGCAGGGCACCATCTGGAGCAATCAGTACAGTCATCGGCAGCACGGTGGCTTCCTCATAACCGAGCAGCAGTTGCGGATCGTCTAACAGCGTCGGAAACGCAATGCCCAATGTATCAATTGAAGCCTGCAGCTCAGCACCCTCCAAGTAATCGTAGTTAACCCCCAGCACGGTGAAACCTTGTTCCGCCGTGTTGAGGTGATTCAACTCGGGCACTTCATCACGGCATGGCCCACACCAATCGGCCCAATAATTGATGAGCACCCAATTCCCCTGCCACTGCCCGGGACTGGTGATGCCGCCGTCCGCAAGCCGCAGTGGGTTGCGCGGCCCCGCCTCACTGCAGCCAAGTAACAGCGCACACAGCAACAGGATGCGTAAACCGAGTTGCGCGCGCAGGCTTTGGGTTGGCGATGGCGGGTGCGTCATAGCAGTTTTCTTGAACTAAGGGTTTTCTTTAAGCCAGTGGTTTGTCGGCGCAATTCTGTGATCGACCACGTCTTCTTGATGTGAATACCACGCGCGGGTGCTTATACTCTTGAACCGCACATTTCACGGTCTATGTATGGCAACTTACACTCTTTATCATAATCCACGCTGCTCCAAATCTCGACAAACGCTCGCGCTGCTGCAAGAGCAGGGCATCGAGCCAGAGATTATCGAGTATCTTCAGGCACCGCCTTCGCTGGCAGCGCTCCAGCATCTGCAACAGCTCTTAGGCGTACCAGCGCTGCAAATGCTTCGCGCCAAGGAGAACGTCTTTGCCGAACTGAACCTTGGTAAAGACGGCCAGACCGATACCGAGCTTTTGCAAGCTGCTGCGGCTAACCCGATTTTGTTAGAGCGGCCCATTGTCGTGTGTGGCGATAAAGCAGTAATTGGCCGTCCTCCAGAAAACGCATTAGAACTGCTATGAACAAACCCTACGTACTGATTTTATACTACTCCCGAACACTGGGTACGCAAAACCTTGCGCTGCAAATGGCCCGAGGTGTGGATCAGGTTGCCGGCATTGAGCCCCGCATACGCACAGTCCCACCGGTGAGCGCGGTGACGGAACGCACGGCGCCCAGTGTGCCCGACGACGGGGCAGTTTTTTGCAGCAAGGAAGACCTCAGCGGCTGCAGTGCGTTGGCGCTGGGCAGCGCTACCCGCTTTGGTAATATGGCTGCACCGCTGAAGTACTTTCTCGACACTACTGCAGATCTTTGGGCAGGCCACCACTTAGTGGGTAAGCCCGCTAGCGTATTTTGTTCGACCGGATCGCTGCACGGTGGGCAGGAATCGACCTTGCTCACCATGATGGTGCCGCTGCTGCACCACGGCATGCTGATTCAGGGTCTGCCCTACACTCTACCCGAACTGCACAGCACCCAAGGCGGCGGCACGCCCTATGGCGCCAGCCATGTGCAGGCACAACAGGAAGACAGCACATTATCTGATGACGAAGCGAAACTGGCGCAAACTGCGGGCAAACAGCTGGCCGAACTGGCGCTAAAGCTTGACCAGGGCTCTTGAACAAAAAAAAGGAATAACCCATGCAAGGCTGGCTATTTTTAACCTTTATTATGATCGGGTCGCTGATCGGCGTGACCGGTTTGCGGCAGTTTTTCATTGAACCATTGCCCACTACCGCGCTAACTGCGACTTGGTTTTTTCTGCAGATACTGCCGCTGCTAGCATGCCTGCCCAGCGCTCTACGCGGTCACCTCAAGGGTATGTTTTTCCTTTGCTTGATCAGCATTTTGTACTTTGTTCATGGCGTGCTAATCGTCTTTGATCCGGCGCTATTCTACTGGGCTGTGGCCGAGTTGTTTTTCGCCCTAAGCCTGTGCGCTATTACCGCCCTTTACGTCAGAAAGTTACGAGAGTTTAACGCGGCGGCACAGCCATCTGCCGCCGCAGAACCAGAGCCGCCAGCAGCTAGTGAATAATGGGCGGCTGCTCGACGACCACCACTGCCTCGGCTTCCTCTACTTCTTGCACCAAGTAGCGACGCGTGGTGATGCCGCCATCGGTGATTTCGGGCAAGCGGCGTAAAAAGGCCTCCACATGGGGTGTCGACAGATGGTTCATCAGCGCGTCCATACTTTCCCACTCTTGGAACAGCACCAAGGTGTCTGGCTCAGCGAGCGCGCGGTAAAATTCATAGGTTACGCAGCCTTCTTCGCCCATGGTGGCCTGCACTAAGTCCTTCACCATGCTCAGCGCACGATCAAACTGACCCGCCTTAATGGGTATGCTGCCCTGCATAATAATCACGTTAGCTTAGCCATCCATTGGTCAGAAGAGTTTCGTGCATTTCATCGACAATGGCCGGATCATCGATAGTCGATGGCACGGTATAGGGCTGGCCATCGATCATTTTGCGAATTACCTGCCGCAGTATCTTGCCTGACCGCGTTTTCGGTAATCTTGGCACGACTACCGCACGCTTAAAGTTCGCAATCGGGCCCACCGCATCGCGCACCGCTTGAACCAACTCCGCCTGCAGCGCCTGCGCGTCATGCGTAACACCATCTTTCATCAGCAATAATCCGACCGGCACCTGGCCCTTTTCCGCATCGGCAATGCCAACCACCGCGCACTCGGCTACCGCCGGGTGCTCGGCCACCACTTCTTCAATGCGCCCGGTGGACAGTCGATGGCCGGCTACGTTGATCACATCGTCGGTTCTTCCCATAACATAAACGTAGCCATCCTCATCACGAAAGCCGCCATCGCCGGTAAGATAAAACCCGGGATACTCGCTCCAGTAGCTCTCCTCGTATCGCTGATGATCTTGCCAAACGGTGGGAAAGGAACTTGGCGGCAGCGGCGCCTTAAGCACAATGGCACCCTCTTGATTGGGGCCGACTTCTTGACCCTGAGCATCAAGCACGCGCAAATCCCAGCCCGGAGCTGGCAACGTACAGGACCCCGCCTTGGACTCCAGCAACTCGATGCCTGCCATATTGGCGCAGATGGACCAGCCTGTTTCGGTCTGCCACCAATGATCGATCACTGGCACATGCAGGTGTTCTTTTAGCCAATGGTAGGTTGGGGGATCCAGACGCTCACCTGCAACAAATTGATATTGCAGGCTGGAAATATCGTATTGTTTTAAGAAATCGCAGTTTGGATCTTCCTTGCGCATGGCACGAAACGCCGTTGGCGCAACGAAGAAACTCTTTACCCTATGTTCGGCCAACACGCGCCAGAACGCACCGGCGTCAGGAGTTTTAACTGGCTTGCCCTCATAGAGTACGGTGGTACAACCGGCGAACAGTGGACCATAGACAATATAGGAATGGCCCACTACCCAACCAACATCTGAGGCTGCCCAGTAAACGTCGCCGCTGTGCACGCCATAAACCGCGCTCATACTGTAGTTCAGAGCCACCGCATGACCGCCATTATCACGAACGATACCCTTGGGCTTGCCGGTGGTGCCCGACGTGTACAACACATAGAGCGGGTCCGTCGCCTGCACCGGCACACAGTCCACTGGCGACGCCGCAGCCTCCCAACTGCGCCAGTCAATATCCTGGGGTGCCGTCAAGGTTGCCGCGCACTGCTCGCGCTGCAACATCACCACATGCTCAGGTTTGTGCGCTGCCAAGTCGATGGCATCGTTGAGCAAGGGCTGGTAGGCAATCACGCGATCCACCTCGATGCCACAAGACGCCGCCATCACTACCTTGGGACTGGCATCGTCTATGCGCATGGCCAACTCTTTCGCCGCAAAACCACCAAAGACCACAGAATGAATCGCACCAATGCGCGCGCACGCAAGCATGGCTGCAACGGTTTCCGGCACCATGGGCATGTAAATAATTACAACATCGCCTTTCACTACGCCAAGCTCACTGAGCCCTCCGGCGATGGTCGCGGTTTTATGCAGCAATTGGGAATAGGAGAGATGTTCGGTGGTGCCGGTTACCGGTGAATCATAAATCAGCGCGGTTTGATCGCCTCGCCCTTGCGCAACATGTTGGTCGAGGGCCACATAACAAGTGTTCATTACGCCATCTGAAAACCAGCGCCAAACACCGTTAGCATCCTGATCAAGTATGGTTTGTGGGGCTGTCATCCATGGAATGTTCGAGGCCTGCTCGGCCCAGAAACCTTGCGGGTCCGCTAGGGACCTTGCGTATACCTCAGCGTAACTGGCAGGAGTGTTAACGTCTGGCATAAGCTCTCCAAAATCTCGCACAGGCGGCTCAAGTGTCAGCGAACCATAGCAGGACCTTGCTCGCGATATAAAAAAACCGTCAGCCTGTTTTGCAAACTGACGGTGTGTCTCACATGAAACCGCTTAGTCTTTCGGCTTTACTGCTGAGTGTAACGCTTAATTTGAGCCGGCTTGGGGCAGCGCGAGATAAGATCCTTATAGACCTTCGTGCGCTTGCCAATGTTTTTATGCTCGCAGTAAAAATCAACGGCGCGCTGCCATGCATCAACACGACCGTGCCTAGGGATAGACACCGTGGTGTTGACAATTTTTAAGCGTACCCGAGACATCACACCAACCTGGAATACCGGGGTAAGAGTGCCGCTTTTTTCGCGCTTAATGCGGCACAAAATGCCTTTCACTTGGCCACTGCTATCCAATTGAATTTCACGATCGTTCTTGTCGCGGTTTTTTTGCTGCAGAGTTTTTAACTCCGCATCGCGCGCATCGGCTAACGCTTTGACTTCAGCTTTCTTCGCACCGCGCAGGCGTTTGCTGTTTTCTTTTAGTGAGAAATACTCCTGATAGGTTTTCCCCTGAATTTGGCGTCGCACCCGAAAACCATAAAATCTGGGGTTGTCTAACAATTCTACACTCATGAGGAATCCTTACTTTCGCATTTGTTATTGTCGGGCCAGTCAACAACGGCTGAGCAGAAACTCTCAGCTTCGTTGTGAGACCTTAGCGCTTTACCCGCCGTGATCTCTCAGCTCCCTCTTATTATTTTTGAACCCTGCGGAGGACATTTAACCGCAAACTCGCGGGGTTTTCACGAGGCTAGAGCGAATCGAAGGAAAAAATGTGCCATTTTCTATCCCGCAACCACTCCTTGGTCCGTCAGTGCGGCTATTTCTTCGGCCGACAGGCCAAAGTCTGACAGCACGTCAGCAGAATCTTCGCCCGGTATGCGTGGCGCCTGAACTGCGCCGGCAGGGGTGCGAGAAAAACGTGGTGCCGGTGATGGCTGGAGCATACCGCCAACCGTTTGATAGGCCTCCCGCGCCTTGTTATGCGGGTGCTCGGCGGCATCGATCAGATTTAGTACCGGCGCAAAACAGACATCGCTGCCCTCCATGATATCGCACCATTGAGCTTGGGTTTTGCTCAAGAACACCTGTGCTAGCTTAGCCTTAAGCTCCGCCCAGCGACCGCGCTCCATTTGCGGCTGGAAGTAGTCCGGGTCCAAGCCCGCTTTTTCCATCAGCAGCGCATAAAATTGCGGCTCGATGGAGCCTATGGAAATATGCTCCCCATCAGCCGTTTCATAGGTGTCATAAAAGTGCGCGCCGCCGTCGAGGAGATTCGTGCCACGCTGGGTATCGAAGGCACCACTGGCCGACATGGAATAAAACATCGCCATCAGTGCAGCAGTACCGTCGACCATGGCCGCATCAATGACCTGACCTTGGTTAGATTTCGTGGCCTCGAGCCAACCGCAGACCATGCCGAAGGCCAGCAGCATACCGCCGCCGCCAAAATCACCCACCAAATTCAATGGCGGTACCGGGCGCTCGCCGGGACGACCAATGGCATGCAGTGCGCCAGCCAGAGAAATGTAGTTGATGTCGTGGCCTGCGGCCTGAGCCATGGGACCTTCTTGCCCCCAGCCAGTCATGCGGCCATAGACCAACCTCGGATTGCGTCGCTGACCATGCTCTGGACCCAAGCCAAGGCGTTCGGTAACACCGGGGCGAAAGCCCTCAAAGAGTCCATCCGCTTTTTCTACAAGCCGCAGCACGGTCTCCACCCCCTCGGGGCTTTTCAGATCTACCGCAATGGAACGGCGGCTGCGGGTCAGCACGTCCTTGGGCGCCTGTGTCGCCTGTGCCGCACCAATACGCTCTACGCGAATTACCTCAGCGCCCATATCTGCCAGCATCATGCCGCAGAATGGCCCCGGGCCGATGCCCGCCAGTTCGATAATTTTAAATCCGTTTAGTGGCCCCATAACCTTCTCCCCTATCGCAGTTAATGGTGTTTACCGCGAAGATCTTACTCATGGCAGCCAATTTCGACCACTGGCCAAATGCAATAAGCTAAACATTCGCGGTTACCCAAGGAAGCGCCGGACGCCACGACTATGCGAAAAATCATTCACTGTGACTGCGATAGTTTTTATGCCTCAGTAGAAATGCGGGACGACTCCAGTCTGCGCGACCTGCCTATTGCCGTGGGTGGCAGCGCCAGTCGACGCGGTGTCATCGCCACCTGCAACTACAATGCGCGCAAATATGGGCTGCACTCGGCAATGCCCATGGCCCAAGCGCTGCGTTTGTGCCCGGATCTGGTCGTCGTTCCCACCAATATGGAAAAGTACCAACAAGAAAGCCGGCGGGTACAAAGCATCTTTTACGACTACACAGATCTGGTTGAGCCGCTTTCACTGGACGAAGCATTCTTAGACGTTAGCAACTGCCAGCAACAGCAAGGCAGCGCCACCTTAATCGCTGAAGAAATACGCGACCGAGTAAGAGCAGAGGTAGGCATCACTATTTCAGCAGGTATCGCGCCGAACAAATTTTTGGCCAAAATCGCTTCCGATTGGGACAAGCCGGACGGGCAGTTCACAATTACGCCAGCGCAAATCGACGCCTTTATGCTAGACCTGCCTGTGACCAAAATTTTCGGCGTAGGCTCGGTTACCGCGAAGAAGATGAGCGCTCTGCAGATTCATACCTGCGGTGACCTACAGCAGATTAGTGCCACAGAGTTGGCCAAACGCTTTGGCAAATTCGGCACACGACTGCACCAGCTGTGCCGAGGCCAGGACGAGCGGCCGGTGAGCCCTAATCGAGTGCGCAAGTCGATAAGCACCGAGCAAACCTTCGCCGAAGACATTCCCACTCTTGCGGCGTGTCAGACCCAGTTAGAGGCGCTGTTTGCCGACCTGCAGCGGCGGATCAAAAAGGCTCAATGCGAACATCGGGTAAAGGGCCGCACGCTAAAGCTGCGTTTTACCGGATTTGACACCACAACGGTTGCCAGCGCCGGGCAAGAAGTCACCCTTGAGGCTTATTCGACCTTGCTGCAAACCGCTTGGGCAAGGCGGCAAAAACCGGTGCGATTGATCGGTCTTGGGGTGCAAATCAGAGCAAAAGGTAACCCGAACCAAACCGACCTGTTTGCTCAAGACTACACTGAGGCGGAGGTTAAGGAGGAGTCTGAGAACGACTCTGGGGACGAGGCTTGAGCAATCAGTTAGCAAACTGAATGTTGGCAAAGCGCGAATACAGCTCGCTGTCATTAACCAGTTCATCGTGGGTCCCGCTAGCAATCATTTGGCCCTGCTCGAAAACCAAAATGCGGTCGGCCTGACGCACTGTCGAGAGTCGATGGGCGATCACCAGAATTGTCATCTCACCCTTTAGCGCTTCAACACTTTTGCGAATACTTTGCTCACTTTCCGCATCCAGCGCACTGGTGGCCTCATCGAGCAGCAAAAATGCGGGTTTGGCAATGAGCGCACGAGCAATGGCTAGCCGCTGGCGCTGACCGCCGGATAACCCCACACCGTCCTCCCCTAAATGGGTGTGCAAGCCCTGAGGCAAGGCGTCAACAAAGCCTTGGGCATTGGCAAGATGCAGTGCCCGAGTCACTTCTTCGTCGCTAGCGGCTGGTCGCGCATAGGTAAGATTGTCGCGGACACTGCCTGAGAACATGGCCGGTGTTTGTGGCACGAAGCCAAATGCCCCGCGCAAGGCCCCTAGCGTCAGGTCATGGTTCTCAACACCGCCAAGACGAATGGCACCGCTATCGACATTGTAAAAACGCTGCAATAGGTCAAAAAACGTACTCTTGCCGGCACCAGAGGGTCCCACAACGGCAACCATTTCGCCGGGCTGAATCTGCAGGCTGAGATTTTGCAGCACCACTTGATCGGGCCGGCTCGGATAATGGAACGACACATCTTCCAGCACTAGGTCGAGCCGTTGCCGGTCAGGCAAGGTATCTATCGGCCCGTCGACAATATCGCTGGGAGATTCCAACAGCTCTACCAAGCGCTCGGTTGCGCCCGCAGCACGCTGCAAATCGCTCCACACCTCCGATATGGCGCCTACGGAGCCAGCGACAATAAAGGCATAGAATATAAAGGCGGCCAGTTCACCGGGACTGGTGCGCCCACTCAGAACATCCTGGCCACCGACCCAAAGCAAAGTGGCTACCGCGCCAAATACCAGCAGCATTACTACTGCTACCAACACGGCTCGCAGCCACACACGCTGCAAAGCCACCGCCAACGCACGCTCTACCACTTCGGCGAATTGCGCGATATCCGATCGCTGGTGATTGAACGCCTGAACAATTTTTATGTGGCGAAAACTTTCGCTGACGTGGCTACCAACTTCCGCGAGTCGGTCTTGGCTACTGCGCGACAGGGCGCGTACCCGGCGGCCAAACAGGATCACCGGCACCACAACAAACGGCACGCTGGCCAGCACAATGAGCGACAACTTGGCGTTGGTAACGAACAACAGCACCATGCCGCCGAAGAACATCAAAATGTTGCGCAAGGCGATAGAAACCGAGGAACCGATCACGGTCTGCAGCAGGGTGGTATCCGTAGTGACTCGAGACTGAATTTCACTCGGCGAATTTGCCTCGAAGAAACCGGGACTGATATGCACCAGATGATTGAAAACAGCCAAACGAATATCCGCACTCACCCGCTCACCGACCCAAGAGACAAAGTAGAAACGAATGAAGGTGCCCGCCGTCAGCACCACGATAAAGACCGCAAACAGCGTCAGCGACTGATTTAACAAGGCTACCTCGCCGCTGGCGAAACCGTCGTCGATAACCAACCGCACCCCCTGACCCAGCGACAAGGTGGCGCTGGCCGTAACGATCAGTGCAAGGCTGGCCAGCACAACTTGGGGAACATAGGGCCGCAGAAATAGCAACGCCGGACGAAGCCGGCGCAGATTCTTGGAGGTGGGTCTTTCTTCTTCTGTCATGCGGACATTATGGCGCGTTGCCTGCCGGCTTGCACGAATCCTCGGTAACCGGGTCTCACTGTGCGAACCATGGCCACATGGAAAACATCCAAATGATGTTCGCTTTGCACCAATGCTTACATCGCACTGTAGCCCAGCAATTGAGATCACCAAGCGTTGCCGTTATCTTGCCCGCTGTGGAACCCAAGCAACCGGAGGCAGCATGGACAGCCTAGAATTTTTACAAAGCGAAACGGGCGCGAACCCTGTCGGCTGCGTGATCTGGATGCACGGCCTCGGCGCAGACGGCACAGACTTCGAACCCATCGTGCCGATGCTACCGCTGGAGGT
>JAACDW010000164.1 GCA_009936775.1 Pseudomonadota bacterium | reverse complement strand
TAACGGCCTGCATGAACTTACTAGGCGGTTGCAGCATCATCGACATGAAGAAACCGATCGGCAGATCCTCGGTTTCCCAGCACCACTTCTGCCAATAAGCGAACTTGCGCGCGGGGTGGCTGCCATCGCCCATAGCACCAATCGCCCGCTGCAGCTCGAATAAGTTGGGTGTGGGTTCGTTGGCTCGAAAGTCTTCAATCTCTTTGACGATTGAATCCGCAACATCCGGGTTGTACGGCAGGCCGGTATTTGAAACAACGACCCGGTCAAAACGTTCTGCATGATTGACCACCAGCCGCAGGCCAATGAGACCGCCCCAGTCTTGACCAAAGAAAGTAATGTTGGAAAAGTTATTGGCTTCGAGCCACTTACCCATCCACTCGACTTGACGCTCGTAGCTGTAGTCTGTCAACGCCGCGGGTTTGTCCGATTTACCGTAACCGACCAAGTCTGGCGCAATAACCCGCATGCCAGCAGCCGTCAGGTGAGGGATCATATGCCGATACAGATAGCTCCACACCGGCTGGCCATGCATGCACAACACCAGCTCTCCATCGCGGGGGCCCTCATCTAAGTGGTGGATGCGCAGGTCGCTGGCGTCTTCGGTCTGAATGATTGTGTACTGGGGTGCGAACGGATAATCTGCCAAGTCGAGGAAGCGTTCATCAGGGGTTCGCAAGATCTTCATTTGGAATCGCTCCGTTTATTTCTCGACAGGCAATGTATGGCATTCAATAATGAAAGTCATTATTGAACTCCGCAGCCATTACGTAGTAGCAAAAGAAAAACAAGCTAATCAAAAAACCAAGTCGGCGGGTTTTGCCACCCACCGAATCGTGACAATTTATAAACTCATATTCAGGAGATCTTCATGCGCGAAGCAGTCATCGTATCCACGGCCCGTACCCCCATTGGCAAGGCCTATAGAGGTGCTTTCAATAACACCACCGCACAGGCGCTTGGGGCACATGCCATCGAGCATGCAGTGGCACGCGCTGGGGTGGAAGCTGCCGAAGTTGAGGATGTGGTCATGGGTACCGCCATTCAGATGGGTTCTGCGTTTCAGAATGTGGCGCGCCAGAGTCTGTTGCGGGCAGGCATGCCTGACTCGGTAGCGGGTCAGACCATCGACCGTCAGTGTTCGTCTGGCATGATGGCGATTTCCATCGCCGCCAAGCAAATCATCAGCGATGGGATGGATGTCGCAATAGGCGGCGGCGTGGAATCCATTTCCATGAATCAAACTGGCGATATGTTCGCCATTCCCGATCCTCATCTGTTGGCCACTAAGCCGTCGTTGTACATGGCGATGATCGAGACTGCAGAAATAGTCGGCGAGCGCTATGGCGTAAGCCGCGAAGCGCAAGATGCCTACGCCGCGCAATCTCAGGCGCGCACCGCAGCCGCTCAGCAAGCGGGTGCTTTCAACGACGAAATTGTCGCGCTGCCTTCGGTGATGAAGCTACAGAACAAAGAAACCGGTGCGGTCACAGAGATAGAAACGCATCTCGACAAAGATGAAGGCAACCGCCCGGGTACCACTGCCGAGAGTCTGGCTGGCTTGCAGCCTGTATTCGCTAACGGTCAGGTGATCAAACAGGGCAAGCACGTGACGGCGGGCAATGCTTCACAACTCTCAGACGGGGCTTCTGCCTGCGTGCTAATGGAGGCCAAACTGGCCGAGCAGCGAGGTGCTGAGCCTCTTGGTTTGTATCGCGGCATCGCGGTTGCTGGCACCAACCCGGATGAGATGGGTATCGGTCCTGTGTTCGCAGTGCCGAAACTGCTGGAGAAGAATGGCCTGAGTATGGATGACATTGGCCTTTGGGAACTGAACGAGGCCTTTGCGGTGCAGGTTCTGTACAGCCGCGACAAGCTCGGCATCCCTGACGAATTGCTCAACGTAAACGGTGGTGCAATCTCGGTGGGCCATCCCTACGGTATGTCTGGTTCCCGCATGGTGGCTCACGCGCTGATTGAAGGTAAGCGTCGTGGCGTCAAATATGTGGTCTGCACCATGTGCATTGGTGGTGGCATGGGTGCTGCTGGCCTGTTCGAGGTGCTTTAAGATGTTGCAACGTCGCTCAGATCACCGGTCGCTTGCAGGACCAAAGCAGCGACCCTCGGCCCCGCCGCAAGGGCAGGCAAGCTGATATGAGCGATTCAACAGAATATCAGCCGCCGGCCATATGGACTTGGGTGCGCGAAGAGGAAAGCCGCTTTGCCAACATAAATCGCCCCGTTGCGGGGGCCACACACGATAAAGAGCTGCCAATCGGTAAGCACCCGCTGCAGCTCTATTCGTTGGGTACACCCAACGGCGTCAAGGTGACCATGCTGTTGGAGGAGCTATTGGCAATTGGCCACCAAGGCGCAGAGTACGATGCGTGGCTGATCAACATCGGTGCAGGCGATCAGTTCAGCAGCGGCTTCGTCGACATTAACCCCAATTCGAAAATTCCCGCCTTGGTCGATCGCAGTACGGCTACGCCAACTCGGGTGTTTGAGTCTGGGGCCATCATGCTGTACCTGGCGGAAAAGTTTGATGCCTTTGTGCCAAAGCAAGAACCCGGTCGCGCTGAGTGTCTGTCGTGGCTGTTCTGGCAGATCGGTAGCGCCCCGTATTTGGGCGGTGGCTTTGGCCACTTTTATGCCTACGCGCCAGAAAAATGGGAGTATCCGATCAACCGCTTTGCCATGGAGATCAAGCGCCAATTGGATGTGCTGGATCAAACCTTGAGTGAGCATCAGTTTCTTTGTGGCGACGAGTACAATATCGCCGACATGGCCGTTTACAGTTGGTATGGCCAACTTGTGCTGACTGGGCTTTACGAGTCCAAGGAGTTTCTGCAGGTAGAGTCGTATACCCACGTTTTGCGTTGGGCCAACGAAATTCACGCACGACCAGCAGTTCAGCGCGGACGAAAAGTGAATCGAGCGAGTAAGAGCGGTGTAGCCGAGCGTCATGACGCCAGTGATCTGGACGCGCTGGACTAGCCTAGACAGCGCTGTGAAAAGTCGGCGGTTGCGGTGACGCGGCGGTTCTGTTGCTTACGGTCTGTCGCGCAGTGCTGCTGTTGCAGCGGAGACTGGCGCGCTCAACAAACCGACCAAGGCGTCAATCAGGTTGTGTATGAACAAATCGGATTGAAGGCCGCGAAACGCGTTGTTTTGTTTTGCTTGATGGTACATGGATGCAGAGCACAGCATTACCGCCGCTTCCATGCGGTTGAGGTAGTGGTCGCCGCTTAGATGCGGTAGGACCTTGCGGAGCAGCACTCCAGTTTGCTGTCCGCTGGCTCCGCCTCCACCCTTGGCCGTTGCTGCTTTTAACGGCGAGATATCGGAAATCGCCAATTTATGTCCGAAAGCTTTGATGTAGCGTCGAAATTCGGCATCTGACCGCGCAAGATAAAAAGTGGGTTCGACCATCAGCGCGCAGAGTTGGCGTAACGATGGCTCGGATGACGTTTTGAGCACTACAGACAGAAATTCTGCGCGCTTCGTTTGCACCTGTTCGGAACGCTGTAGGTGTATGGCGTCCAGCAGGCCGGTCAGATTTCCGAAGTGATACTGCAGCGCAGATTCGTTTTTCTGGCCAGCAACGGCAACGATTTCTCTGATCGAGATGTTTTCGACCCCTGCTTCTGCGATCAATTTTTCTGCGGCGCGCATGAGCGCATTTTTGGTTACTTCACTGCGTGCGCGGCGACTGTCCGTTGGCTGCTTTACTGCGGTTTTTTGCATTTGAACCCATGTGTTGTTCGCACTCTTGGCGGTGCGTTGCCGAAGCCTAAGGCAGGCCTTTCGGCTTCGTGACCGGTCTGACGACGCCTATTTTACTACTTTTATACGGTCACCGGCGCGAGGTTCACCGCGCGGATAATCGCCATTAATCAGTCGCAGGGTTTCTTCTGCGTGCTGTCGAATTGGCACACCGCGAGCCATCGTTGCGTACGTATCACCTGGACGGGCTTCTACCAAAGCAATGGATTGTCTGTTGACCAATCGCATATCGTCCGCCGTCATGGGTCGCAGTGAGGCCACCATGGCTGCGAATTGCTCCTTAAAAACTTCCGGGTCGCCCTGGTCTTTTAGTTCGCCCTCAAACAGATAGATGTCGCCGTCCTTGAAAACCACTGCGATGGTACGCTTTTTGGGTACTTCGCCGGGAACGTTGATATCTGCGATGTAGCCGCTGAACGGCCCCGCTTGGATTTCTTCGCCGTTTTCTAAGTCATCCCGTTGCAGCGTTTTCTGCAGATATTCTTGAGGTGTTTGTGGCTCTGATGGGGGCGCAGACCTACGCACCGACATCTTCGCTTGTCCGACACCATCTCGGGCAAAAACTTCGGTGTCCGAAGACTGAATATCCCAGTCCTTTGGGAAGGTGATTTTCAGTCGCAGTGCGCCATGATAGTAAACGCTGTCCTTGGCCACGCCGATGGCGCTATCGGATCCGAACCGTAAACCTTCCAGCATGCTCATGTAATCCTGCTCTGGCTCAGGCAGCTCGGTTAGCATTACGTACTGGGCCTGCTGTACTAGCTCGTGCAGGCGTTTCGCGTGGGCAGGGTGGCTGCCGAGCAAGCCGTGATAAACCGGCGGTGAGTTCATGACGCTGCGACGGAACGCTTCGTGGTCGCGCAGAATTTGAATGCTCTCAATGGAAGCTCGGGGGTCATAGCCTGCTTTGCGCGCCAGTTGCATGCCCAACTCATCTGCCTGCAGTTCGTATTTCCGCCCGTAGCTGGCCAGTGCGGTAGCTTTCAGGCTTTGCGCAAGGCCAATAGTCGAACTTGAGCCGGGGGCGAAAGCACTGAGAATCCCCGCTAGGCCAGACAGTCTCGATTTCGCCACCTGCTGACGCGAATGTCGCAGCACAACGTGGGCGATTTCATGCCCCAGTACACTGGCCAGTTCATCTTCTGAGCGAAAATAGGCCAATATGCCCCGGGTCACGAATATGTAGGCGTCCGGCGTCGCCCATGCGTTGACCACCGGCTCGTCTACTACCGTGAAGGTGTAGGTCTTGTCGGCGTGGCTTGAAACCGCCAGAAGGCGCTCGCCAACATCAGTAACATACTGCTGCCAGGCACTGTCTGGGTAGATCACTCCTTTTTCCAGCAGTTCGTTGTACATCTCGGCGCCGGGGCCGGCTTGAACGTTAGCGGCGCTTAGAGCGAGCGTCAGCCACAACCAGGCCGTGCCTCTAAACTTGGTCCTAGGCCCCGCCGGGGTCTGCTTTGCTCTGTGTTGTAAGAGTCGAATAAACATATCGGTTAGCTTGCTGCGTCGCTGTTGGCGAGGAAGCTCAAAAGTTGTTTGGATAACGATTTGCAGGCATTGCTTTGTACGCGCGCGATGAGCGGAATAGGTACGACGAAGGCCGGCATGTAGCTGGTGCCAGCCGCATCTGATGAAATACGTCCAGCGGTTTGTCCGTCTTCGGTATCCCAAATAGTGGCCTCATAGGAGGCGTCATCATCCCAAGTCAAAAAGCCAAAGCAACCGCCACCGCCAGGTCCTACCGAGCAGCCAATGGAACCGGCTGAGGATGTTCTATTGGTACGGCCATCGACCCAGACCAGATACCGCAGGCCAACGGCCTCTAGCTGAGCCGCTAGCTTGGGTTGTGCTAGCAAGGCGATCAGCTGGGAAGCTTTATCTGGTGCGGTACGCGGTTCGAACCAGGGAAAGGTAAGGTCTCTGAACTGCTCAACGGGTATGACGGTAAGTCCCTTAGCGCCGCGAGCAAGGTCGTCGGCAACGCAGTTAATGAATTCAAGCTCGGTTTCGGCAGCACTAGGGCGGCTGGATTTTCCGATGATCAGCACGCTTTGGCCCGCTACGATGCCAGTTTCTCGCTCCCGCACTTCCTGCAAGGTAGAGCTGACGCAGCCGCTAAGCAACATGGCGGCTAGGGTGGTGGCGCCGATCCGCAGCAGGAGCCGCGGGTTAAAGGACATGGGGTACAACGAAGCCATAGTTTTCATTGCCCGTTCCCCTTGGAAGCCTCTGCCGTATCAGCTGCTGCTTGCGCCGGGGCCATATTTGCCAGCCACTGCTGAGCGCTGGGGTGAGAGGCTAAGTTCAAACTAAAAAAAGCCATGGCGTCTCGACAGGCGAGCAGCGCTGCAGCCTGTAGCGCACCTTCGGCACCGCGATAATCGCCCTCATTGGCCTTGCCATAGGATGACAGTACCCATGGGCTGACGCTGGCACCGGTTTGATCGAGAAATTCGAAACGAAAGCGTATCCATACTTCGTAATAGTCTGACCGAGTTTGTTTCGGCAGCGCGAGTTGAACCTCTTCGATGTTCGTTAGCAGGTAACCGTCAACAGCGTCATCCGCGGTTACCGCCTGTTGCAATTGATGCTGGCGAAAAACGCCTGTGCCTAAGCGTTGCAGCAGGTCGGCTGGTACTTGTCCGAGACCAATGGCGTAGTCTCCAAGGCCCGGGATTTCTTCGCTGTGAGTAAAACCAAGGAGCTCGTCGGGTACTAAAACGCCAACGCTGACGGGAAGCGGTTCAACAAGAGGGACTGGGAAGTCACTTTGCAACTGCACCTGTACGGTGCCGCAGCCGCTTGCCAGCAGAACTGCGAGCAACAGCAGCAAGCGGCTATGCCAGCCTTTGTTGCGCAGGCGTGCTAACTCTTGGTTGCTGCTGTCGGGCCGCTGTGAAAGTTTCATTGGTACTCCGTAAGTCCCACAAAGGTGCCGTCGTTCCGATAGGCCAGTTCGCTCATCAGCGCCGCGAATCTAAAGACTCGAGCATTAGGCTGGTCCAGATAGACCGGAAAGGCAACGGCGTGGATGCGGACACGACGGCGACCACTCGCATCTGCGACGTTTACCCGATCCACTGCCTCGACCACCTCCTCAATAGAGTTACCGGTGAAATCATCGCCAAAAACATAAATGCTGATCCGTTTATCCGGATCATAAAAGTCTTGGATCGCTGCGCTGATTCCCTCTACTGGGCTGGAATTGCTGAAGGGCGCCCAGTTGCGCAGCCGAGTAATGATGTTGCTGCGCCTGCTCGGACTGTCTTGAATCCATTGTCTACGATATTCCGGAAACATGTAGTCGCCCATATCGTTCATCACCTGAATACCCTTAACTTGTGGATAGATCGACAAAGTTTCCTGTACTTTGCGTACTGCTTGACCCCAAGCGGCGCTTTGCATGCTGCCAGAGGTGTCGATGACGAAAATAATGTATTCCGAATCGACACTGATACCGCCGACCAAGCCAGATTCCCGGCGAAAATTCAGCCCCAACAGACGCTGCATTTCATCGGTAAGGCTTTGTCTGGCCCGAGCCAGTTCCACTTTCTGCGAAGAAACCTCGGCCTCGGCCTCGGCGAGGTCGTCAAATTGTCCCTGAACCTGAGTTAACTGTCGCTGCAGTTCTCCTAGGGTAAGCAGTAAATTACTTAGGTCTGCGTCGTCTTCAATAATCTGGCGCCTGAGTTCTTCAATTTCACCGCGGATCTCAAACACTTGCTGCTCGCGTTGTTGCAGCTGCGCCTGCAGCTTCTCGCTGGTGATATTAGTCACACGAGACTCAAAGCTTTTAGACAGCATCAGCAGCAGGATAATGGCACCAAAGCCGCAGCAGATGACGTCCAGAAAAGACACGCTGAACTCCTCTCCCTGCCGCCGCATCAACATAGCAAAAGCCCTCGGTCGGTACGCCGAGTCCAGCAGTTGCCGTTGGCCTCATACCACAGGCGCATCAGGGCCAGTCCCAAGACGGCGAAATAAAAGCCCCGCCGGTTGCGCGGGCAAGCTGCCACCAAGCCGCACCAGCCATAGGGTCGCCCTCCATGGGGAACAAGATGACGTTGATGGGAATTTGTCTTGGCAGCCGGTTAGCGGCGTCACGAAAAAAATCCAGCCGCTCACGGCCGCTCACGGTGGCCTGTCTTGGCGTCTTGCCGTCTCGTGTGGGCAGCCCATCGGTAATAATATAAACGCTGTCAGGGATCGGGCTGAGGTCGCGCATTGCCAGCACCAGCGCTTCCAAATTGGTGCCACCTGCTGGGGTCTGAGTCTTGAGGGTGTTCACTGCGGCGTTCAGCTCGGTTCCGTCGCCCATGGCAAGCCATTCCATGGACTGTGTTGGGGCCAGCGTCGTCGCGGTTTCGTTGAAGCGATAGATTTGGAATTCGGCATCCAGGGGTAACTGGGCTGCCAGCCACTCTACCGTGCGAATGGCGCGCTGCCACTTGGGCGCACTGCGCTGCTTGGCGTCGGACATGTTGCGTCGCCGGATGATGTTCACCACGGTTTCGTCGAGCATGCTGGCAGATACGTCAATGGCAATGACGATGTTACGACCGCCGATTCGCATACCCGTGAGGTACTGGCGGTCGCCTTCACCTTCAATCACGCGAAGATCATTGCCAGCGTTGGCGCGTTCCAGCGCTTGCAGTCTTTTCACCTCGGCTTCTCGACTTTCGATATCTGATCGAAGTTTTGCTGCGGCTGTAATTTCTGCCAGGGACAGGCCTTCAATCTCCTGCAGCTGCTCGATGAGTTTGGCCAGTTCCGCTTCCTTGGCGGCCCGCTCTGCGGCGCTGTTAGCCAGTTGTGCTTGCGTGTTTTCTGCGTCTTCGACCAGGGCATACAGTTCTTCTTGCCCACGCAGTACGGCAAAATCTAACAAACGTAGTTGGGCCAGCAGATCATCATCTTGCGGCGGCTGGTTTTGGGAGTTGTGGTTGATGATTAAGAAGATCAGCACTACCGCACCGAAACCACAAGACATTACGTCGAGGAAGGCTAGTGAGAAAACGTTGGTTTGACGTTTACCTCTCATCGCTAGGCCACTCTAATCGCCAGCCACTGTTGACCTTGGAAAGTCAGCGCTTGACCGACAAAGAGCCGTGCCTTGGTTGGCGGCTCGCCGTCCACTTCGATGGCCACGCCCGGGCGCAGCAAGCCGTCTTCGTCTAAAAAAGCGCTAAATTGCGGGTGCGTTATCGGATAGGCAGCAGCCTGTTGCATTAGGTGGGTGGCTGCAGCCGCGCGTTCGGGGGCTGCTGATTCAGGTTCTGTAACAACGGCAAGCGAGCTAGCTGCAGACTGGTTGGAGCGCTTGCTGGTATGACCTCTTACGCGCTCAAGGTTCGCTGAGTCTAGCTCTGCGGCAATGCTCAGCGCGGCCAGCACGACGTTGGCCTCTTCGGCAACCTGCAGCCCCGAGACTCTGCTACCTAGGCGCTCAGACAGCAATGGCACCTGAGCCAACCGATGGCTGATGATGACCGGATCTGAGGAATCGAAGTGTAACTCGTCCAGTTTTGCGTCCAGTCGAGTTTGCAAATGCTCGGGCACGATAGCGGCGGTACGTTGGGTTCCCTGCGCTTCAATTGACAGCTTCAACTCGGCGGGTAAGGTGCCATTGGCTATCCAGCCCATAACCGCATCGAAGGTCTGCTGCTCTGTTTGTGCACTATGCAGAGGATCAAAGCGCGAGCTTTGAATGAATTCGTCGGCCAGTGTATTGACCCATTGATCTACCAAGCTAATCAGCCCAAAGCCGTATTCGGTGGACGCAGTTACCGTTAGTTGGTTGCCATTATCTGCTACCTTGCTGTGATAGGTCTGATGCAGCCCAAGGTCCAGTACGTAGATTGGCGTGGCCACCTGTGCAGCCAGCGCGTAGGCCAGACTGTGGTCGATGAATCCCAGTGGCTTAATGCCAGCGGCGCTGGCGATCCCGGCGAGCAGCGCCAGCTGCTGGTCGGACATCTGCGGCGGTACTAACAAGGCAGCTGCTGATACGTCGGTAGCCGCGCGTAACTCCTCGAGCTGTTTAAAGCATAAATCGGCCTGGGTTTTAAAGCCGCCTAGGGCATTGGGCAAGAGCTCATTATTTAGGCGGCTGAGGTAATTAAAGGCGAAAGCTTGGGGTAACGTTTTCGCTTGAGCGAGGGCCTGCATGCCCAGCGTTAGCCCGTCTTGGAAACTGGCAGCACAGGGCGCTCGGTAAATTCGTTCAGCGTTTTGCGTGAAGCAACTCAGTTGCCAATCGTTGATGTCTATTAGATGCATCGTTTTAGCCGGTGGTTCTTAGGTGCCGCAGCAGGCGCTGGTCGCAGTAGTCGTGGGTGTCGAGCACTAGCCGCTCTTGCAGCAACTGCAGTTGGTGCATGAAAAACATCAGCACGATGCTGATGACCAGTGCAATAAAGGTGGAATTAAAGGCCACCCCAAGGCTGGCGGTAACCCCAGCGATATCGCCTTCAACCGCCTTGTAGGCTTGGCCGAGGGCGTCACTGATTCCGCGCACGGTACCAATGAAACCGATAGAGGGTATGGCCCAAGCAATGTAGCGGATCATCGACAGTGCACTGTCGAGGCGGTCTGATTCGTTTTCGCAGATGGAGTTCACCGCCTCTGACACATCTTGCCCATTGCGCGTGGAGGCGAATCGATTGAGCGCAACCAATAGTGCTCTTGGCAGCAAGGCGCGCTGGGCATCTGCGGCCAGCGCCTGCAGTGGGCGGGTGTAGGTGCGCGTATCCTCTGGGAGGATGTTGACCCCCTCGGCGATGGGGATGAAATCTTCGTTCAACATGCCTTGTTCACGAAAAATACTACGTGCTTTGAAACCCATCATGGCCAAGGCCCAAAACATGAGAATAAAGCACGACTCCTGTTCGTAGTCTTTAATCACTACATACAGAGAGCGCGACTCAGCGGCAGCGTCACCTTGTTCGGCGATCAGCTGCGCACGCTGCTCTAAGGCTACCTCGGCGTTCGGGCGAACAACGGTCTGATAAATGAGATGCACCAGAATAATCGACGCGACGAGGGCTGCGATTTGATAAACCAACTCAATCGGTAACGTTCTTTTCATGCATCAGGTTCCTTGCCGGGTGTTCTGTTCGCGCGCGCCTGCCAGTGCGGGTCGGGTTAAATGTCAGTCGGTAGTGGTGCCGCGAAGTCTTCGGAGATTTCCTCGCTGGGTCGGAACACGTCTTTGTTGCGTTCTTCTAGTTTGCGCTGTTTGCCTAAGGTCGCGGGCTGTGAGCGCGCAGCTCCTTGGGTGGCATCTTGGGTGGTATCTTGGGTGACGTCTTGGCCGGCGCCTTGGTCGCCTTCAGTGGCAGGCAATCGACTACGGTCGCGAACCTCGGGCCCTTGGTTAGCCGCAACCGCCGCGTCAGTAGGCGTGTCCGCTGTTCCGGCGCTGCTGCTCATAGCCCAGCTCAGTGCCAAGGCCCAAGTCAGCAGCAGGGCGGGCATCAATGCTGGCAGGCGAACTGTGTGCAATATCTTCATTGGCGAACACTCATTCTGCGTATCTGGCGACTCTAAAGCCTAGGTCCTGTCGACCGTCGATGCCATAGTCGCGAAACGAAAGTCGCAATTCTGTGATGGTGCCATGCATCCAGCTTGCGCCGCGAATGACATGGTATTCGCCGTCTGCTGGTCCGAGACTGTCATTTACCGGGGTGTCGTCAGGTATTTCGTAATAGTCGTGCACCCATTCCGCCACGTTGCCGCCCATGTCATAAAGTTTTCTGTGGTTGGCTGCATAGCTGGCTACCGGCGCGGCTACCGTGTAGTTGTCGTTGTAGGCAAAGATGATGCGGCCGATTTTGTCCGCGGCACTTCGATCGGCATAGTTTTAGAAGCGTGTGGGTGGTGGCAGGCTATCACCCCAAGCGAATCTTAGCTGATCGCCGTCTGCAGACAGTTCCGGCGTCAGCCGACGCGCGGCCCACGCCCATTCCGCTTCGGTGGGTAGCCGGTAGCCTAGTGCATTCGCATTGACGCCGATGACCTTGGCAAATTCAAGCTCGTAAAACGGCTCCAGTTCTGCTTGCTCTGAGAGCCAATTACAGTAGGCGGCGGCATCGTGCCAACTGATCCCGGTAACGGGTTGATCATTGTCGTTGAGCGACATTTCATCGAACTTGCCGGAGTCGTGGCCACTGGCAAAGGCGCGAAACTGTGCGTTGGTAACCTCGCGGTCAGCCAAATAAAACAAACGCTTGAACGATGCTGTACGCATTGTTTCATTGGCGCGTCTGCCCGGCTCGCGTCGTGAAGCCCCCATGTTGACCTGATCTGCATTTTGCAGGCGCAGCAAATGCCCGGCCTTGTTGGTGTACTCTGGCCGTAACGCCGCCAAGCGGGCTTCTTCTAGCGTCAACAACTTGACCCTCAGCGTTTGCTCGACGCTGGGGATGGGATAAAAAGTGGTTGTGAAGCCCGCATAACCCTCCC
>JAACDW010000163.1 GCA_009936775.1 Pseudomonadota bacterium | reverse complement strand
TTCAGTAGTAGATTCGGCAGCAGATTCAGGCACGTGTTCTCTTTGGTTGGTGTAACAGGTTATCTTAGCTCAATCACTGGGCAAACCCAGCGAGGCGCGCATGGCCGCGACAGGCTGCGGCGATTCATAGACAATGGGCCATCGCAAAGCACAGAGTTCTGCAACAATGAAAACGCCCATTCCCCGCGAGCCAAGCGATAAGCCCTCTGCCACAGCGCCCGGGACTCGTGCCGGCGAGCGCGCAAGCTCTCAGCGCAAAAACAACAACCGTATGCTTCGTACCATATTGCTGGGCACGGTTGCGATGATCGCTGGTGTGCTTTGGCTGGGTGAACAATACGGGGTAGAGCGTGAAGAAACGCTGAATTTGTTGGCCGCGAGCGCAGGCTTCGTGCTCATCTTGGTGGCTACCGGCTTGCTCGGAGCCGGTATCATTTGGGTCGTGCGGCTGCTGCTGCGCAAGCGCTGAGCCGTTAGTCCAGTGCGGTACCCCAGCGTGCCCAGCGCGCCCAGCCCAATGTGTCAGTGTTCTGCGGGCTCAGCGAGAACAAGATATGGGAGACTCTACCCACCAGAGCCTTGCCGGGTACAAAGCCAAAGGTTCGGTAATCAATGCTATTGTCGCGATTGTCGCCCAGCATTAAGTAGTGATGCTCAGGCACGCGAACCTCGAAGAAGTCTCCTGCCACTCGGTGGGTGCGATCGAACTCAAGCAAAATAGGCCGGTCATGCGCCAACACATCCTCGCTATGCGCCTGCACAGGTGTCGCGGCAGCTGCCATTGGCAGGGCTGCTGGGTTTGTCGCAATAGCGTGATAGATGGCGTCGATACCATTGACGCGCAAGACACCGTTACGCCAACTGACGCGATCGCCGGGAACCCCAACGACACGCTTGACCATTAACAGGCCGCTTGTGGGTGCGAAAAAAATCACGATGTCCGAGCGCTGGGGTGTACGCCACTGCATCAAGGGGGCGTCGACAAAGGGCAAACGCAATCCGAAGGCAAGTTTGTTCACCAAAATCCGGTCCCCGGGCACAATGCTCGGCGCCATGGATCCAGACGGAACATGGTTCCAGTCTGTGACTAGGGATCGAACCAAAACAAAGGCGAAGACAGCCACTAGCAGGCCTTGCACTATGCGCCAGTGGTCGGGTTGGGTTGTTAGAGGCGGTAAGGGCTTCAATGTGACGCCCTCACAAGGTTTTGTCCCAAGGGTAGAGTTGGCTGCAGCAGCGCAGCTTGAAGTAGCGCATCTAAGGGCAAAACGGCTGTGCCAAGGGTTGGGGCTTAAGGGCTAGCCATTGGCTTTGGCAAGCGCGGCCAGCTGCGCTGGGGTGGCATCAGCTTGATGATTATTTTTCCAATCATCGTAAGTCATGCCGTACACCGACTCCCGAGCTTGATCCATTTCTAGTTCAAGACCCTGCTCATCAGCGCTCGCCTTATACCACTTTGACAGGCAGTTGCGGCAAAAACCCGCGAGAATCATCAGATCGATGTTTTGTACGTCCTTGCGCTCGTCAAGATGGGCAAGCAAGCGTCGGAAGGTTGCGGCTTCAAGCTCGGTTTGTTGCTGCGGCGTCAGACTTTTTTTACTCACGTCAAATTCCAGTTGGTTAAGGGTGGTTGTTCTCAGGCCGGGTGGCGAGTGAAGATCCAATCGTCTGCTGATGAAAGCTCTTCATTAAACTCGTAGCCCTCAACATCAAAAGCTTGCAGTGCCTCGGCTTTTTCTGCCCGCTGATCGATCATGTAACGAGCCATTAAGCCTCTGGCCTTCTTGGCAGAAAAAGAAACGAAGCGATAGGCGTCGCGGCGCCACTCTTTAAAGTTAATGGTGACAATACGGCCATCGATATTCTCCGGCTGCACGACCTTGTAGTACTCATTCGAGGCCAGGTTGATGAGTACCTTGCTGCGCTGTTCGGCTAAGGCAGTATTGAGCGCTTCAGTCACCTTACTGCCCCAGAAGTCGTAGAGGTTGTTACCCTGCTTGGTGGCAAGCTTGGTGCCCATTTCCAGGCGATAGGGGTGAATGCTGTCCAGTGGTTTGAGCAGCCCATGCAGACCTGAAAGCACGCGTAGGCGTTTTTGCGCCCAGTTCAAATCGCGCTTGCTCAGCGTTTGTGCGGCCAGCCCCATGTACACATCACCCTTAAACGCGAGAATTGACGCCCGCGCGCCCGTGCTGCTGTCGAATTTGGCTGACCAGTGGGCATAGCGGTCGTAGTTGAGCATGGCTAACTTGTCGCTAATACCCATTAAGCTGCTGATTTGCGCCGGTGCAAGCTTGCGCAGGGTTTTGATCAACGCAGCAGAGTCTTTGGTGAAGGTCGGGGTGGTCTGTTGGTCTGTCACCGTATCTGCTAGGGGACTGTCGAAATCTAAAGTTTTAGCAGGAGATAAAATTGCCAGCATGATCCTTACCTTTGTCTATTAATCATTGCAGCAGACAGTCTACCCGATGCAATCCTGTGTAACAGTCAACAAGGTGCAGTTGTCGAAGACTGTATTGCCCCTCGCTGTCTAGGCGTAGCCGAAGTCCATCGCTAGACTTGGAGTGCCCGCCTTAGCCCGTTGGAGCAATCAGCATGAAGATGGTTAGCCGCACCCATCCGGGTTTGCAGCGCATGCGCAACGAAGACGCTCTACGCATTGATGCGGATACGGGCATCGCTGTGCTGGCCGACGGCATGGGTGGGCTTATGGCTGGGAGCGAGGCCAGTCAGTTGGCTGTGGAACATGTTTTTATGGCGTTGGCTGCAAGCACCGTCCGCGCCACCAAGCAACTGCATGACGCCATTTATGCGGCGCATCAAGCAATTCTGGAGGCCAGTGCCGCGAAGGAAATGCGCTCCCAGATGGGTAGCACCATAGTGGTTTGGGTGGCGGCACAAAATCACTGGCGGGCAGCCTATGTTGGTGATTCTCGTCTCTACCACTGGGATCAAGGCGAACTACATCAACTCAGCCGCGATCACAGTTTGGCCCAGCGCATGCTCGACAGCGGCGAGGTGGAGTCCGGCATCGATGTGGAAGCCCACTACGGCCATGTGCTCACGCAGGGTCTTGGACTGCGCCAGCCCTTGCAACCCGGTAACTGTGATGGCGCCCTGCATGCCCTTGGTCAGCGCTTTATGCTGTGTAGTGACGGCCTTAGCGACCTGGTAAGCCTTGATAAAATGTCTATGGCGCTGGCCCTGTCTGATTTGCAGGAGGCTGCCGATGTGTTGTTGGGGTATGCCATGGATATGGGCGGCACGGACAATATCAGCGTGGTTTTGATTGAGCCTTGATGCCTGCCTATACTCGCACGGTGCCAACAGTAGCCGAGGGTCAACACAAGGATGACAAAGTGAACAGACGTGAGCGGATAGAGGCAGCCTTGGTGCAAGGCCTAAGTTTGCAGCATTTGGAAGTGGCGGATGAGAGTCATGGCCATAACGTGCCGGCAGGTGCCGAGAGTCACTTTAAAGTCGTAGCGGTTAGCGAGCAGTTTGCCGGCAGACGGCCACTGCAGCGACATCGTCAGGTGAACGAACTGCTGGCCGACGAGTTTGCTGGTGGCATGCATGCCCTAGCCATTCACGTTTATACCGCGGACGAATGGCAGGCGCGCTTTAATCAGGCGCCTATGTCACCGCCATGTGCCGGGGGCGAAGACGGCAAGGCCGCGCATTGATGCGACGCGTCTTAGCCTTTTACCAGTTCGTACCGTTACAGGACCCAGCAGCAGAGTGTCAAAGTCTGCAGCGCTTGGGTGATGAACTTGGCTTGCGAGGCACTATTTTGGTTGCCCAGGAAGGTGTCAATGGCACCGTGGTAGGTGAAACTCAGGCCTTGCAAAGCCTTGCCGAGCATTTGTCGTCCCAGTATGCCGTGCAGTCACAAAAATGGTCTGACCTGCAGGCGGGCAATTCTGGCTTCCATCGCTTCAAGGTTCGGGTGAAGCCGGAGATAGTCAGTTTTGGTGTCAAGGGTTTAGATATGAACCTGACGGGTGAACATGTAGATGCGCAGAAGTGGAATGCGCTTATTGCAGACCCGGACGTACTGGTAGTCGACACGCGCAACGACTACGAAATAGATATCGGTACTTTTGATCGTGCGGTGTCGCCGCATACCCAGAGTTTTCGTCAATTTCCCGAATGGGTCACCGAGCACTTAGACCCCGGCCAACACACCAAGGTGGCGATGTTCTGCACTGGTGGCATTCGCTGCGAGAAAGCCTCTTCCTACTTGTTGAATCAGGGCTTCGAAAATGTCTATCAGCTCGATGGCGGTATTTTGCAGTATTTGGAAGACGTGGATGCGGATGAGTCGCACTGGAATGGAGAGTGCTTTGTCTTCGATCAGCGGGTGTCGGTAGACGCCCAACTGCAACAAGGCCAGTACAAACAGTGCTATGCCTGTCGGCATCCGCTGTCAGCGCAGGAACTGGCCAGTGCAGACTTCGAACATGGGGTCAGTTGCCCCTACTGCATAAATCAAACGTCGCAACAGCGGCGTCAGCAGTTTCGCGAGCGCCAGCATCAAGTGCGTTTGGCGGCCCAGCGTGGCGAGCAGCATATTGGTCAAGATCAGCGCAAGCCGAAGCGTTAGGACGCATTACATTAAGGGCTCAAGGTAGGGTAAGAATCCGTCGACCAGTAGTGGTTGGGCTTTTGCCGTAGGGTGAATTCCGTCGTCCTGCATGAGTTCCGGGTCCAGAGCAAACGCCTCAAACAGAAAGGGTACGAGGGCAGCCTCGGACTGCTCTGCGACATCGGCGAAGACCTGCTCAAAGGCCCGGGTATAGCGTAGGCCATAGTTAGCAGGTATGCGCATGGTGATAATGATGGGCTTGGCGTTGGCGCCGCGCACCAGATCGGTCATCGCCAGCAGGTTGCTGCTGATTTTCGTGGTAGGGTATCCGCGCAAGCCGTCGTTGCCGCCAAGTTCTAGCACCACGATGTCAGGCTGGTGCTGTTGCAGCAGTTCCGGCAAGCGCCTAAGTCCACCTGTCGTGGTTTCGCCGGAAATGCTCGCGTTAATTAGCTGCCACCGGGACTCGCGTTGAGCCAAGGCTTGATTCATCAAATTGACCCAGCCGTCGTCAATATTCATGCCATAGCCGGCACTGATACTGTCGCCGAGCACCAGTATTTTGGCCGCCCCGCTAGTGTCAGATACTGTCGCCGCGATGTCTTTAGTGGCCTCAATTGACGCTTTTTGGAGGTCTGCTAGTGCAGAGTAAGACTCCGGGGCAGCGCGTGTGGCTGTGCTCGTAAGCGTCAACAGTAGTAGCAGCAAAGTGGCCCATGAGCGGTTGCCCCAGAAACGAAGTGGCTGGGTGGGCGGGGACATGGCGATTGAAAGCAAACTAATGAAGAAGGACCGCATGAGTCGAACCGTAGTCAGTGCTGAAAGTGTCGAAAAAATAGTACAGACCTCTGCCGGTGATCTGGTCATCTTGGATGGCATCGATTTGGAAATCAATCAAGGTGAGACCGTGGCGATTGTTGGCGCCTCTGGTTCGGGTAAGACAACATTACTCGGCATTCTTACTGGATTAGATACAGCGTCTGCGGGCGTAGTGCGACTACTCGATGCGAATTTGACCGAGCTAGACGAGGAAGCCCGAGCGCTGGCACGAGGTCAGCATGTGGGCTTCGTTTGTCAATCCTTTCAATTGCTCGGGTCTTTGACCGCGTTAGAAAACGTCATGCTGCCGGTAGAGCTACGCGGCGACACCATGGCTCAGTCTCAGGCTTCTGAACTGTTGGCAAAGGTGGGCCTAGCCGACCGGCTGGATCATTACCCGCGCCAGCTTTCTGGCGGTGAACAGCAGCGCGTGGCTATCGCTCGGGCCTTTGCCTCCAATCCCACCGTGCTATTTGCCGATGAGCCTACGGGTAACCTCGATACCCAAACCGGAGAGCTGATTTGCCAGCTGCTGTTTGGTCTGAACAAAGAATACGGCACCACGCTGGTGATGGTGACCCACGACCTGCAGCTTGCGGCCTGCTGCAGGCGCACCATAGCCCTTAATGCAGGGCGAATTCAGCCTGATGCTACGACCCATGCGGAGAAAACATGAACATAAAGCTGGTCGCACGTATGGCTTGGCGCGATGTGCGCTCGGGTGAAATGGGTCTGTTGCTGGTCGCTCTCTTGGTCGCGGTTGGTACGGTTACTGCAATTAGCCTGTTTGTCGATCGCTTGCAAAGTGCCCTGCTGGCAGAGTCGTCAAATTTTCTCGCCGCTGACCGGCAAATATCCAGCAGCCAAGCCATTCCCCCGGATTTCGTGCAGCAGGCGCAGCTGCGTGGCCTGAATACTGCACAAACACTGGTCTTCCCTTCTATGGTTTTCGCTGGCGATCTGAACCAGTTGGTGAGCGTCAAGGCCGTGGATACAGAGTATCCCCTGCGCGGCGAGCTGATTGTTGGCGACGAACCGTTTCAGCGCGGCGCGCCAACAAACAGCATTCCTGCGCCTGGAACCGTGTGGCTCGATTCGCGTCTGTTTCCTGCTATGAACCTGAGTCTGGGCGACACGGTCGAGGTTGGTATGGCCGAGTTGCAGGTTGCCAGGGTGCTGGTTGCGGAGCCTGATCGCGGCGGCTCGTTTTTTGATCTTGGGCCGCGTCTGCTGATGAATATGCAAGATGTTGGGGCGACAGAGGTAGTCCAGCCCGGCAGTCGCTTATCCTATCGACTGCTGCTGGCTGGAGACGATTCGCAGCTACAGGATCTGCGTGAGAGCCTGCCGCTGAAGCCAAATTTTGCTTGGATCAGTGTCCGTGAAAGCAGTCCGCGCATTGGTCGAGCCTTGGATCGAGCGGAAAGCTTTCTGCTCCTCGGTGGTTTGCTCGGAGTATTGCTGGCTGGCATCGCTGTGGGCTTATCGGCCCATCGCTACGCGCAACGCCACTTTGATCATGTGGGTGTGCTCAAGACTTTGGGCGCTACCCCAGCACAAATTCTGCGCGGTTTTATGTCCTTGCTGCTGTTAGTCGGGCTGGCGGCCATTCTTATGGGCCTTGCAGCCGGGTCGCTAGTGCATATTGCCATTGTGGAAATTTTAGCCTCGCTGATCGCCGTGGAGTTGCCGGTGCCGACGTTGCGACCATTCCTGTTGGGTAGTGCCACCGGGCTGATCTGTGCCCTGGCCTTTGCCATGCCCGCCTTTGTGCA
>JAACDW010000018.1 GCA_009936775.1 Pseudomonadota bacterium | reverse complement strand
CCTTAGTGGCAAGGGACCTTAGTGTTAAGGGGCCTTAGTGTTACGAGACCTTAGAGTTAAGAGACCCGCAGGTCGACTAGTAAGATGCAAACGAAACGGCGGATACTTCTACGCGACTCAGACATCAGGATGTCGAAGCACTGCACTCGTTATACAGTGCGCTCCTAACTAAATCGGCTTGAGTAACCCTATGTCTGATGCTTCCCGAGAACTCTTACCCGTATTACCGCTCCGTGACATGGTGGTGTTCCCGCACGGCGTTCACCCACTTTTTGTCGGTACAAAAAGTTCCATCGTCGCCCTAGATTCCGCTATGGCCGATGATAAGCAAATCTTCCTAGTGGCGAAGAAGGAGTCGGAGAAGACCGAACTCGAGCCCGCAGCCCTCTATCAGGTGGGCACCGTGGCAACCATTTTGCAGTTACTCAAACTGCCCGACGGTACGGTGAAAGTTCTGGTCGAAGGGGGCAGCAGGGCGGCGGTTAAGGATATTGATGTTAGTGACGAGTTCATCCGCGCTGAAGTCGAAATTCAGGCCGAACTTGAGATCGAGAGGCGCGAGGCGGACGCTATCGTACGATCGCTGCTGACGCACTTTGAGCAGTACGCTCAGGGCAACAAAAAGATCCCGCAAGAAGTGCTGGCCTCGCTCTCGGGGTTAGACGATCCCTCTCGACTGATGGATACCATGGCCGCACAGATGGCCTTAGAAATGCACGACCGCCAGAAAATCCTTGAGACCGTCGAAATTAAGACGCGCATGGAACGTCTGCTGGGTCTTATGGATGCAGGGCTTGCACTGCAGCAGGTCGATAAGCAGGTGCGAGGCCGGGTCAAAAAGCAAATGGAGCAGAGTCAGCGCGACTACTATCTGAATGAACAGATGAAGGCCATTCAGAAAGAGATGGGCGACGACTCAGGCTCAGAAATGGACGAGTTGCAGGCGAAAATCGAAGCAGCAGGCATGCCCAGCGAAGCCAAGGACAAAGCGCAAACCGAGCTTAACAAGCTGAAGAATATGGCACCAATGTCGGCAGAGGCCACCGTTGTTCGCAGCTTTGTCGACTGGATGCTCAACATACCTTGGAGCAAACGCAGCCGAGTACGTAAAGACCTTGCCGCAGCGCAGGAAATTTTAGACGCCGATCATTATGGCCTTACCGAGGTAAAAGAACGAATTATCGAGTACTTAGCCGTGCAGAACCGCGTGGCGAAATCCAAGAGCCCGGTGCTTTGCTTAGTCGGTCCACCAGGCGTGGGTAAAACCAGTTTGGGCGAGAGTATCGCCAAAGCAACGAATCGAAACTTCGTGCGTATGGCCTTGGGTGGGGTGCGTGACGAGGCAGAAATCCGCGGCCATCGCCGCACTTATATCGGCTCCTTGCCTGGCAAAGTCATCCAAAAGATGGCAAAAGCAGGCGTCGTCAATCCGCTATTTTTGCTCGATGAAATCGACAAGATGGGCATGGATATGCGCGGCGATCCTGCCAGTGCGCTGCTCGAGGTGCTCGATCCAGAACAAAATGACACGTTTAACGACCACTACTTGGAAGTGGACTACGATCTGTCAAACGTGTTCTTTGTCTGCACATCGAACTCCATGGATATTCCCGGCCCGTTGTTGGACCGAATGGAGGTTATTCGTCTGCCAGGTTATACCGAAGACGAGAAACTGAACATCGCTCAACGCTACTTGGTGCCCAAGCAGATAAAAAACAACGGCCTTAAAGATGAGGAGCTAGAGATAACGCAAGCCGCGTTGATCGATCTAATTCGCTACTACACCAAGGAAGCTGGCGTGCGTGGGTTAGAGCGAGAAATCGCCAAGGTTGCGCGCAAGGTGGTCAAAGAACAGTCCCTGCAGGCCGACATTGAATCGAAGGGAAAAAAGAAAAAAGCGGCTAAGACCTTTGCCAAAACCGTGGTCGAGGCGGCTGGTCTCGACCACTACAGTGGCGTGCGAAAATTCAGCTATGGGCGTGCAGAAGAAAAAGATCAGGTCGGTATCGTCACTGGCCTTGCGTGGACTCAAGTTGGCGGAGAACTCCTTAATATCGAAGCGGTCTCTATGCCCGGTAAGGGCCGTCAGACCAAAACGGGTTCCTTAGGTGACGTCATGCAAGAGTCCATTCAGGCCGCGCTAACCTTTGTGCGCAGCCGCGCTACGGTGCTCGGTTTGCCTGAAGACTTTCATGAGAAAACAGACTTACACATTCATGTTCCCGAAGGTGCTACGCCTAAGGATGGTCCGAGTGCCGGCATAGGCATGTGCACGGCCATGGTATCTGTTATCACCGGCATACCTGTTAAGGCCGATGTCGCTATGACCGGTGAAATAACGCTGCGCGGGCAAGTGCTGCCCATCGGCGGTTTAAAAGAAAAGCTTTTGGCCGCACATCGCGGCGGCGTCAAGCAGGTGATCATACCGTTTGAGAATGAAAAGGATCTGGCAGAGATACCCGAGAACGTAATGCAAGATCTAAAAATCCACTGTGTAAAGTGGATGGATGAGGTGCTGCAGGTCGCCTTGGACCGTATGCCGGTTCCGCGTCTCGATGATGTGGCAAGCGATGCCCAAAATGCCGAAATCAAAGTTGAAGACGATCCTGCACCGGGCCTAAGTCCCCATTAGCGGGGCGTCGCTGAGCGCGCGCTTTGAGTGGCACAAAGACATAGAGCGTTAGCGCAGAATAGGTTGCCATAGCCCCTGCAGCTTGTTATATGATGTGCATTCGAGAGGTTTTTTTAACTCATCGCACGAAACGAGTTGCTTGAGGGGTTCAGCTAGGGGTGGACACCGGGTGACAGTTGAAAGCGAACATTCAGGGGCAGGAAATTGAACAAAAGTGAATTAGTAGACCACGTAGCTGAATCAGCTGATATTCCAAAGGCAGCGGCTGCAAGAGCAGTGGATTCTGCGTTGGAGGCCATCACAGGCTCTCTGAGCAACGGCGAGTCTGTTGCCTTAGTTGGATTTGGTACTTTTTTAGTCCGCGAGCGTGCTGCGCGAGCCGGGCGTAACCCAAAGACCGGCGAAGCGATTCAGATTGCTGCTGCGAAGGTTCCAGCGTTCAAGGCAGGCAAGGCATTAAAGGATGCGTTGAACTAATTGATATTGCGCACGGTGACCTAGGTTGCCGCGAGAAGGGCGCAGTCTTTGCGCCCTTTTTTTTGGTATTTTAAATAGCCTCGCCACGGTTGCGAGAGCAAAGGTTAAAACACATGTTGCAGCAGCTCAGAGATCAGACCCAATCCACCGGTTTCAAGATATTGGTCGTGGCCATCATATTGGTACTGACCCTATTTGGATTCGGCGCGACGAACATTTTCATGGGCTCAATGCCCAAGGTCGCCAGCGTTGGCGATTACGAGATTACCGAAGGTGTGCTTGCTGCTGAAACGGAGCGTGAGCGTCGGCGGCTACTTACTCAAGTAGGGCCAGATTTTGATCCGAACGATATCGACCGTATACAGCTGCAAAACTACACGCTGAATCAGCTGATCAGCCGGCAGGTTCTGTATCAGGCTGCCGAGCAAGTGCAGATTGCCTTTTCTGAGTCCGAGGTAAACCGCCGCTTGGTGCAAAATCCGGCCTATCAGGTGGATGGCGAATTTAACGAAGCCGTGTACCGCCAACAAGTGCAGCTTATGGGCTTTTCGCCTCTGCAGTTTATGCAGGAAGTGCGCAAAGGCTTGGGCTCGGATTTTTTGCGCGCCGGAGTCGCCAGCACTAACTTTGCACAGGATTGGGAGATTGCCCAAGCCGCTGGGCTGCTTAACCAGCGACGCGACATCGCCTACTTGAGTCTCGATTTAGAGGACTACCTGGGCGATCTTCAGCTCAGCGAGGGCGAGGTAACCGCGCGCTACGAGCAGGACCAGTCGCTTTACGTCACCGAACCCTCGGTCGATGTGGAATGGGTCGAATTATCAGTTGCTAACCTACAGGCAGACGTTGAAATTGATGACAGCGTGGAGAACTTGCAGACCATATACGAAGCGGATATCACGACCATAGAACGCGATGCGCAGCGTCTGGCTGCTCACATCCTCGTGGTCGTTGATGAAGATACCAACGAGAGCGAAGCTTTGGCGGCGATTCAGGAGGCGGCTCAGCGCTTGCAGGCCGGTGAAGAATTCGCTGCCCTAGCGCGCGAGATATCCCAAGATCCTGGCTCAGCCGAAGCCGGTGGTGAACTGGGGTTGGTCACCAAGAACTCCTTCGATCCAGCCCTTGAAGGTGCGCTTTGGGGATTGGTAGATGTTGGTGACGTCTCCGCACCGGTGCGCAGCGATTTCGGCTACCACCTCATTAAGCTGCAAGGAATAGTCGAGGCCGAAACGCCCAGCTTCGCCGAGGCGAAAGACGGGATTTTGGCGCGTTTGCGCGAGGAGGCAGCCGCAGACGCCTTCGATAGCGCATTAGAGGAATTGGATCGTCGGGCGTTTGAAGAGCGCTACACGCTTACTGATGTGGCCCAAGCGATGAACTTAGCCATTCAGCAGGTTACTGGCATAGCCGAAAACTCGACAGCACAAGACTGGGCCTTAGCGGCCAATGCCGAGGTGCTTGGCAGTCTCTTTAGCCCCGAGGGTCTAGATGGCGAAAACAGTGCCGTGATCGCTTTAGACGACGGTCGTGCTGTCGTGGCGCGTGTCACTGAGTATTTCCCGGCGGCGCAACTGGCGCTGGCGGATGTTGAATCCGCGATTCGGCAGGAACTGAAACAAGAAGCCGACTTAGCGCAAATAAGCGCAGAGCGAGCGGCAGCTTTAGATCAACTGAAGGAAGGCGCATCAGTAACCGCTGTAGCCAATGAATTGGATAAGCGTTGGGTGACCTATGAGTTGATTAGCCGAGTAGGCATGACGCCCAACGGCGCTGTGAATGTCCCGCAAAACATACTCAACGAAGCCTTCGCGCTGGCCCGGCCAGTGTCCGGTGATAAAACGGTGGGGGCGGTTACAGGTCCTGAGGGCAGTGCGCTAGTCGTTGTCACACGGGTGGTGCCGGGCGACGTGGAGGCCACTTCGGATGACCTCATAGCGCAGTTGAGCCAGCAGGTGGTTAGCCGCGATCAGCAGCGCGAGTTTGCGGCCTTCTTCGCTGCCGCAGAGCAATCCGTAGGCGTGTCGCGCAGTGAATAAGCGGAAAAGCGGGCACTCGCGGGGTGCCTAGCCGCCCACAATGTCAACATAGAGCGTGAGGCCCTGTCCGGGCTGGAGATACCGCTCAGTAGGCAGATTGTTCCAAGCCGCGATGTCGCTGACCTTGAGGCGAAAGCGCTGGGCGATTCGGCTCAGTGAATCGCCACGCCTGACTCGATACCGGATCTTGCGCACTTGGCTTGGTGCCCTGACTGCCGCCGTTCGCAGGCTATTCGCTTCGGGAACCTGCAGAATTTGTCCAATACGCAACAGTTCTCTGGGCCCCACTTTGTTTAACTTCACCAAGGCGCTGACGCTAGTGTCAGCGCGCTGGGCAATTCTCCACAGCGAATCACCTTGCTGCACCGTGTAGGCTCTGACGCCACTTTGCGACAGTGTTTCGCGCTGCGTTGAGGCGGGTATGCGGAGTGTTTGGCCTATCTGTAGCAGGTCGCTGGAAAGCAGATTCAGCGATTTCAGTCTCTGGCTGCTCAAGCCATGCTGAGCCGCTATTTCACTGATGGTATCGCCGCGACGCACGCTAATCTCGCGCCAGGCGATACGCTGATCTTCGGGAACCTCCAGCAGCCGCCGGTTAGCGCTTGCAAGACCGTTATCCTTGCCTTTAGCGGTGGGCAAAATCAGGCGCAGCGGCGCAGTCGCCGACCACTGCGCGCGCTGCAGCGCAGGATTGAATTGATAGATCAGACTTGGTGATATGTCCAAGGCTTCGGCAACGACAGCAACATCAAAAGCGCCCGGTAATGCTATTACCAGCAGCGGGTCCGTGTTGCTCACCTCGGGCAGTTCTACGGCATAAAGTTGGGGGTCGCTGACAATGGCGGCCAACGCCAACAGTCGCGGTACCTAGGCCCGAGTTTCTCGTGGCAGGCGCAGGGCGAAAAAATCACGGGAGCCGCCTCTGCGTATCGCCTGGGCCACCTTACCGCCACCTGCATTGTAGGCCGCTAAGGCCAGATTCCAGTCATCGAAACGCCGATACAGGTCTTGGAGAAAATCCAACGCTGCAGCGGTCGCAGCGATAACATCCCTGCGGCCGTCATAGTGGCTGCTCATCATCAAACCGTATTGTTTGGCGGTTGGTCGCATAAACTGCCACAGTCCGCTGGCTCCATAGGGCGAAAATGCATAAGGGTCCAAGGCGCTCTCAATAATCGGCAATAGAACCAACTCTGTAGGCATGGCCCGAGCGGTAACTTGGCTGAGAATATACGGTAGATAGCGCTCCATACGCGGCGCTAGTCGCTGCCAATACTCCGGGTGACGCTGAAACCAGCGTATTTCCTGCTGTACGCGGTCTTCGTCAATCCGGTGATCGAGAGTCATCAGAGGGCGCATCACTGCCCACAGGTCCGGATCGGGCATCGGCGTGGCGGCGCGAGTATTTTTCTCTGCTGTTTCTGCTGTTTCTGCTGTTTCTGCTGTTTCTGCTGTTTCTGCTGTTTCTGCTGTTTCTGCATTTGCAGATCTATCATCAGAATTAGGTGTTGCGTCAGTTGGGTAAACTGTACTGAGGTCCGTATCAGGTGCAGTGCGCGCTGACTCAGGATTTGACTGTTGCGTGACTGTCGCGGGGTTTTGCCGTTGTCCCCGATCTGCCGGGGTCAAGCTGGTGCAACCGCTTATCAAGACTACCGATAGTATGAGTAAGCAGATACAGGAGGCGTTGTGTCGCCAGCAAAAAGCAAAAATGTAGCTATGAAACGGAATGTTGATGTAGCCTTAAGTCACATAAATTTTGGCGCGGAGAGTTTAACAGACCTCGGCCTGACTCGGGAAATCCATGCCTGCATCCACATCAGAAAATCCCACGCGAAGTTCCCTGTGGGCCAGCCCATTGGGTGAACGTCTGGTACGCCAAGAGGCCGCCTTGTTGCAGCCGTTGCTGCGCCGACTGCACGGTGATGCCGTGCTTTGGATCGGTGAACAAGCCTCCATGCCTCAGGCCTTGGGCCAATGTATGGTGCGTCATGCGGTGCATGCCGGGCGGCAAATCACCGCCGCAGGCAGCGCCGACCTACCGCGCATTCGCACCTCCTGTAGCGAGCTGCCGTTTGCCACGGCCTCGCTCGACGGCGTAGTGCTACACCACTCGTTAGAGGGTAGTCGGGATCCTCGGGCGTGTATCCGTGAAGTGGAGCGCGTACTCAAACCCGGCGGACGCTTAATCATCTGTGCCTTTAATCCGTTTAGCCTTACTGGACTGCGTGCCCGCTTCATGCGGTCACGCAGTAATCCTCTGCATGGTCATCGGCCTCTGAGCCCGTTGCGGCTACTGGACTGGTTAGCCCTGCTCAACCTGTGCTCGGATGAACGACCTAAGTTCCGTTCTGTGAGTGCACCCTTGTTTGTGCCAGCTACGCAGAGTCTTTATCGCCGGATGAGTGCCAGCATACCTGCCACGCTCAAGCGTTTAGTCCTGCCGCGCTATCTCTTGGGTCAAATTTTCCGTTTTGCGGTAGGCCTGCGACGGCGTGTGCCCCTAGGCGGTATCGTGATCGTGTCAGCGGTAAAGGAAAGCGAGGCTGGCAGCCTGATTGGACGTGGGGTAATGGCTCCCGGTCCGCGTGCTGGCAAGCTAGTGCTGGCTCCTTCCACGCGGGCTCAACACAAGGTCTGTGTAAAATTAAACATGGCGGAGAGCGGGCGATGATCGAAGTGTTCACCGACGGAGCCTGTCGAGGCAACCCCGGACCTGGGGGCTGGGCAGCCCTGATTCGCCGAGACGGCGTAGAGCGTGTTTACGCTGGCGCTGAAGCGCAAACCACGAACAATCAAATGGAGTTGATGGCTGCCATACAGGGTCTGGAGCAGCTGGACCCTCAGGCCGTTGTCAGCTTAACAACCGATTCTCAGTATGTGCGTCAGGGTATCACCCAATGGATTCACGGTTGGAAGCGCAACGGCTGGCAAACATCGCAACGCAAGCCGGTAAAGAATCGTGAGTTGTGGCAGAGGCTGGATTCGGTTGTTGCGGCGCTGCAGGTCGAGTGGCACTGGGTAAAGGGCCACAGCGGTCACCGCGAAAACGAGTTGGTTGACGAAGCGGCCAATGCCGCCATTGACGCCATGAAGGCAGCGCCATGAGGCAAATCGTACTCGACACTGAAACCACAGGGCTTGAAGTGTTAAACGGCCACCGGATTATTGAAATTGGCGCGGTAGAGGTCATCAACCGGCGCCTAACTGGGCGAACGTTCCATAAATACGTCAATCCTGAGCGCGACATCGATGACGGCGCCAAGGAAGTGCACGGCATCACTGAAGCATTTCTGGCAGACAAGCCGAAATTCGCTGACATATGGCCAGAACTGCATACCTTCCTGCAAGGTGCCGAGCTGGTGATTCATAACGCGCCGTTTGATGTCGCATTTTTGAATGCCGAAATTGATCAATTGTCGAAAACGAGATCCGGGGGCCCGAGGCGGATCGAGGATTTCTGCGAAATAACCGATTCGCTGGTGCTCGCTCGAGGCAAACACCCAGGACAAAAGAACAGTCTAGATGCGCTGTGCCGTCGCTACATGGTTGACAATTCGCAACGTGACCTGCACGGCGCGCTACTCGATGCGGAAATTTTGGCAGACGTCTTCCTGTTGATGACCGGAGGTCAGGCGCAAATGTTTACTGCTGGGGCCGCGCCCGAGCAGCAGACCGAGGGATCAAAGCAGCAGCAGGGTGGCGATTTCAACACTCATGCCCTGCGTGTTGTGCAGGCGCGACCCGAGGAGGTGGCCGCCCACCAAGCAATGTTGGATCTCATGGACCAGCAAAGTGACGGTCAAACCCTGTGGCGGCGTTAGCCGCCCTCTGAGCTGTCTGTTTGCCCTAACTAGATAAAGTAAAGAACCCCCAAGTACCCGGTAATGCCCATGGTAATTGTGTACGGCAGGGCCATGGTGACCATCCGCATGTAGCTGAGATTGATCAGTGGCGCGATGGATGATGTTAGCAAGAACAAAAACGCGGCCTGCCCGTTAGGAGTCGCAACACTTGGGATGTTCGTGCCGGTATTGATCGCAACCGCCAGCGCATCAAATTGCGCCCGGGAGATGACCCCATCCGTGAAGGCTTGCTTGACTTCGCCGATATAAACTGTAGCAACGAATACATTATCGCTGATCGCAGAAAGCAAACCGTTGGCGATGTAGAACATGCCCGGCTGCGCCTCTTCAGGTAGGGACAGCACATAGGCAATCACAGGTGAGAACAAGTGCTGATCGTGAATGACGCCGACGATGCCAAAGAACGCCACCAGTAGTGCGGTAAAGGGCAAAGCCTCTTCAAATGCCTTACCCAGATCGTGCTCTGATACGACACCGTTGAAAGCAGTTTGCAGCACGATAATGGTCAAACCAATGAGGCCAACTTCGGCAACGTGGAAACCCAAGGCGAGGATAAGAATTACCGCTGACAGCGCTTGGATGACCAAGCGCGCTTTGTCCCGATCGGTTCTTTTAGCGGCCTGTGCCTCATCGAAGTCAACCAAAATTTCGCGCACGCGTTCCGGCATCAATGCCCCGTAACCGAAAATTTTGGTCTGCTCAAGCAGCAGGCAGGTAATCAAGCCCACCACCAACACCGGCATGGTTACTGGAGCCATGCGCAGGAAGAACTCGACGAAGTTCCATCCAGTGTAGCTGGCAATTAGCAAATTTTGCGGTTCACCAACCGTGGTGCAGACGCCACCGAGAGCCGTCCCCACCGCTGCGTGCATCAAAAGGTTACGTAAAAAGGCGCGAAATTTTTCAAAGTCTGGATCTTCCTCGCCGTCTTGTGCGTCGGCGACATTTTTGTATACGGTATAGAACCCCACGGCCACGCTGATGACCACGGCGGTAACCGTTAGGGCGTCAAGAAACGCAGATAAGAAAGCCGATATGAAACAAAATAGGAAGGAAATCAGCATCTTCGAACGGATCGATAAAAGCACCTTGGTAAAGGTAAACAGCAACAGTTCCTTCATGAAATAGATGCCTGCAACCATGAAGACTAAGAGCAAGATTACAGGGAAAGCGGCAACAACTTCGTGATACACGGTATCCGGTGTAGTCATACCCATAACCACGCCTTCCAGAGCCAATAGGCCTCCAGGTTGCAGCGGATAACACTTAAGCGCCATGGCCAGGGTAAAGATGAACTCCAAGACGAGTACCCAGCCGGTAATGTACGGACCTGCAATGAACAATAAAAACGGGTTTACGATCAAAAATGCGACAATAGTCTGCTTATACCAGTCCGGCGCATGGCCCAAGAAATTCTGGGTAAACGCGTTCATCGTTGTTTGCATTGGAGGTCCTTGAGTGGTTCTAACCGAGCAGTAGCGTTGTTCTTTGTATGGGTCGACGTAGCGCGCCTCTTAGACTTGCGTATTGCGTCGACAGCGCGGATCAAAGATAGCTTGCTGAGGGTGAAGTGGGCAAGCAAATTGAGGCACTGAATTGCATCAGGCCGTGCGTATTTTGACTTCGCCCGCTATCCTGTGTAGCAACTAAAAGGTCACGACACCAGCGGCCTACCGACAGCAGACAAACCCAACAACGAGAAGGTACTAAGTTTATGTGGCCAGTAGATCCGGATGAATTTGTCGCCAACCATATTGCGCCGGATGGCGCTGACCATGGTGACGCTTGGTACTTCGTATTTATGCGCGGCGAACTTGTTTGCAAAACGGTGCAGGGTGCGCCGGAACCGATAACCGCTGACGACTTCCGCTGGTTTGATGCCGAAGCGCGCAGTAAGCATTTCCTTGGACACCACGGCAGTCTGCCTTGTTACGCCATCAGCGCCAAGGGTGTGGTGCCAGAGGGCTATGCGCTGATGCCGCTGCGAGGTCTGCTTGGTCGCACGTCCCAGTCGTTGTTTTATTTAGCCGGTCGTGCCACGCAAATTATTGAATGGCACAACACCAACCAGTTTTGTGGCCGCTGCTCAGCATCTATGGAACCGCACAAACAAGACCGAGCGATGACCTGTCCCTCCTGTCGCCTGATAAGTTACCCGCGACTGAGTCCGAGCATTATTGTGCTGGTGACCAAGGGTGAGGAAATGCTGTTGGCAAGAAACGCCAATTGGCCGGCAAAAATGTACAGCACTTTGGCAGGCTTTGTTGAACCGGGTGAATCCATCGAACAAACCGTGCACCGCGAAGTTTTTGAGGAAGTGGGCTTGAAAGTTCAGAACCTGAAATATTTTGGTTCTCAGAGTTGGCCATTCCCTAATTCGTTAATGTTGGGGTTCCATGCGGAGTACGCTGGGGGGGATATTGTCTGTCAGCCAGAAGAGATAGCCGACGCGCAGTGGTTTACCAAGGACAGCATGCCTCAGACGCCACCTAAGACGGCGATTTCGGGTTGGTTAATCGAAGAATTTTTGCGCGCTGGTTAAGCGCGGAATGCTGCGAGTACCTGAAACACCCAAATGAGGTGGCCGTTGGAGCGAATGCGCCCCAGCATAAAGGCCTCCACAAGGTCTTGTGACCCGGCAAGCAGGGCCTGAGCCTCGTCTTGGCAGCGAAAATACAGCACTAATCCTGCTGCCCTAGAGTCAGGAAATGTCAGTACACCCCTGCGAATGGCGCAAAATTCGCTGTGGTCTTGGAACCGAAACTCAATATCGGTGTCGATATCCATTGCAGCTTCAGGCAAGAAACTATCCCGTAAAAACCCGCGCACTCTTTTTTCCATCCAAGGACGAGGGCGGCAAGCTAGCAAAGCAACCGATGATTTGTCGAGCACAATAACCACTCGCAACGCCATCGGCGCTGGACGCTCATGCTGGCTAGTGGCTAAAGTAGCCACCCCTGCGATATGGCGTGATCTGCATGACCTTTTTGTACGAATACCTGATGTTCCTTGGACAAGTTGTCACCCTCGTGGTCGGGTTCATTGTTGTTTTGTCTTTTTTGGCTTCCATGAGCAACCGCGCGCAGGGTGGCAGTCAGGGCCATCTGCAGGTGCGCAAGTTAAACGAGCAACTGCGTGATCTGCGCTTTTCTATGGAAAGTCATTTGCTGACTTCGGATCAGGCCAAAAAACAACACAAAGCGGAACTCAAGGCGGAGAAAGTGCAACGCAAACTGGACGCCAAAGGCGCTAGAAAAAAAACGGCACTGGACGCAGAGAGTGCAGAAAAAAACAGTGGCTCCCATGTCGCCGAAACAGACGACAACACGACTAAAAGTCTGTCGATGTCAGGCGGCTCGACGCCGCGAACCTTTGTAATTCACTTCGATGGCGATGTGGCGGCCACCGCTGTGGAGCATTTGCGTATCGAAGTGACCGCGGTACTGACAATGGCCACAGCCCAAGACGAGGTAGTGGTCTGCATTGAAAGCCCCGGCGGCATGGTCCACAGCTATGGTCTAGCCGCTTCGCAAATGATGCGCATTCGAGCCAAAGGTATTCCGCTCACAGCAGCGGTGGATCGGGTCGCGGCCAGTGGCGGCTATTTAATGGCTGCGGTTGCAAATAAAATTGTCGCTGCGCCTTTTGCCGTTATCGGCAGTATCGGGGTGGTTGCACATGTGCCCAACGTGCATCGGCTGCTGACAAAGAATGACGTTGATGTTGAAGTGCTTACCGCAGGCAAATACAAGCGCACGCTGACGCTGTTAGGCGAGAATACCGACGAAGGCCGAGAGAAGTTTCGTCAAGAACTGGACGAGGTGCATGCCTTGTTTCAGGAATTTGTGGCGGAAAACCGCCCCGAGCTGGACATTGAAATGGTCTCGACCGGCGAGGCTTGGTATGGCTCTAGGGCACTTGAATTGCATTTGGTAGATGAACTGGCTACCAGCGACGAATATGTCAGTGACAGCTGCGCCCAACGCGACGTTTACAGCGTTGCTTGGGTTGAGGTTAAAAAACCCTTGGATCGGTTGTTGGACAAGGCTAACGGAGCCTTGGATAGAGTGAATCATATGTTGGAATTTGTTAGAAAATAGGAGGGGCTATGGGGTTTCGTGCATTTCGGGTAGCAAAAGGGGATGACGGATTTACGCGCAGCATCATTGAGCGCGAAGAAAGCGAGCTACCTGCGGGCGACCTGTTGATTGAGGTCAAGTATTCGTCGCTGAACTTCAAAGACGGCCTTTCTGCTACCGGTAATCCGGGCGTGACTCGTAACTTTCCTCATACCCCCGGAATAGACGCTGCCGGGGTGGTTCTGGAGTCCGGGCACGATGACTTTGCGCCCGGTGACGAGGTTATCGCCATTGGCTTTGATTTAGGTATGGGGACCTCTGGCGGCTTCGCCGAGCGAATTCGAATTCCCGCTGGATGGGCAGTGAAATGCCCGGCAGGTCTGTCTCTGCATGCCAGCATGATTATTGGTACTGCCGGTTTCACGGCTGCAGAGTGCGTGCAAAAGCTGGAACAAGCGGGCATGACGCCGGCCTCAGGTCCGGTACTGGTCACCGGCGCTACCGGCGGGGTTGGCTCGGTGGCAGTTAAGCTACTGGCCCAGTTGGGTTACGAGGTGACAGCAGTGAGCGGTAAGGCTGAGAAAACCGACTGGCTTAAAGCACTAGGGGCTAGCGATGTGATCAGCCGCGAAGCAGCTCTTGCGGGGGCGGAAAAGCCGCTTTTGGCAGAAACTTGGGGTGGCGTAGTCGATACAGTAGGCGGCGAGATCCTGTTCAACGCGGTCAAAAGTCTGCGCTATGGATGCAGTTTGGCAGCCTGTGGTCTGGTCGCTGCCCCAACATTTGGCGCGTCGGTCCTGCCCTTTATTTTGCGCCATGTGAATTTGCTGGGTATTGACTCGGTGCAGCTGCCGATTGACCAAAAAGCGGCCATTTGGCAGCGCTTGGCAACCGATTGGTTAATGGACTTGTCGGACTTGGAAGAGCAACTGACTCTCGATTCAGTCGCGACGGCCATTGATCGTATTTTAGCGGGCCAGATGGTCGGTAGGGGTGTCGTGCACCTTTAGCGCTTAAGCCCGCCGCAGCGCTCAATCTCGCCGCAGCGCTCAATCTCGCCGCAGCGCT
>JAACDW010000017.1 GCA_009936775.1 Pseudomonadota bacterium | reverse complement strand
GGTTCTCCGCCCAGGTGCCACCAGCAGCCGAATTTTTTTCGACGATTCGCCAGTGGTAACCGGCATGCGCAAGACTTCTGGCCAAGCAAAGGCCTGAAGCGCCAGCGCCAATGATTAAAACCGAGGGTCTTTTGCCGTTTTCCGGTAGCGGTTCAGGGTCGGGTAGCCTCGGTGCAAAGCCAAAGTCCTCCCGCAGCATGGGCAAATATTCGGGTGGCACCGCTTCACCAAGAAAGAATGACAGCATGCGCCCGAATTTTTCTTCGCCGGGGTCTACTACAGCGGGTTCACGGTCGTCGCTGGTGAGCTTGTTAAACAACGCCTGCCGCAGATGCTCGGCCACTGCCGGCGTAAAGCCGGCCATTGGGTCGCCGATAAGCCGCACATCTCTGGCGGGTTGATACTGGGGCGCCAGCCAGCCTTCGTCGCCGGTCAGGTGGTACAGGCAAACCACAACAACGCGCAGGTCAGCTGCAGCGACGGCGGCACGTATCTCTTCATGGGAGGCGGCGGTATCTGACGTCATGAGTGCTCTCCTTGCGGTTCAAGCCTATCTTCCGCCGAGCAAAGTGTCTGTGGCAATACTTGTGCCGACTGCAATCTCTGTGTTGGGTTGAACTTTGCGCCAATTGGCAATCTTGCCTTGTGAATTAGGCGGTGCGACGTCTGCTGTTTTTCCGCGAGCCATGTTTTTGCATCACGTTTTTGCTATCTGCCTTGCCTGCAGCAGAGCGCCTTACAGTGGCAAATTGTGCCTTGGCAAAACGCGTGGCGCTCAGGTGATCGACAATGGGTTCTGGGTAGTGCTCGCCAACCACGCAACGCGCAGCCACCTGCTCCAGCGCCGTCGCCTGCCAAGGTGCGTGGATACGTAGATCATCGAAGCCTGATACCTCCGGCACCCATTGGCGGATAAAGGTGCCATCCGGGTCTTGATCCGTAGATTGCTTCACTGGGTTGTAGATACGCAGGGTGTTAATGCCCGTGGTGCCAGACTGCATCTGGATTTGGGGATAGTGTATGCCCGGCTCGAAGTCGATAAACAGCTGGGCCAAGTGGTGCGCTGGTCTGCGCCAGTGCAGCCACAGGTCGTAAGCGGCAAAAGACATCAGCATGGCACGCATGCGGAAGTTGATCCATCCGGTGGCCAGCAGGTAGCGCATACAGGCGTCAATAAAGGGGTATCCGGTATGACCGCTGCACCAAGCCTGAAACTTTTCCTCGGAAAAACAGCCTTCGCGCAGGCCGTCGCAGCTACGCGCCATGTTGTAGAACTCCAAGGCCGGCTCGCTCTCAAACTTCTGCATAAAGTGACAATGCCAATGCAGACGGCTTTGAAACGCTGACAGGGCGCGAGGCCATGTGCCGCGTCGCTCAGCGGGCCAAGCTTTCACCTGCTGCTGGGTGCGCCAAGTGTGTTGCACCACGCTGCGCATCGAAATGCGCCCACTGGCTAACTGAACGCTCAGTCGTGAGCAAGCTTCGGGTGCGCTGGTAGGGCTGGACATTTGCAAGTGGTATTGCTGCCCACGGCGGCGCAAAAAATCCTCAAGCGTTTGTTGGGCATCGGCCAGGGCGAATTCGGGTAGGGGGTGGCGGACCTGTTCAGGCTGCCACTGCTGCCAATTGGGGCTGCTGGCAGCCTGCTGCCAACGGGTGTGTCGGGGCAACTCAACAAGGTCTGCGCGCATAAACTGCTGCCAGCGCGCAGTCCAGCCGTCGCGGTCATGTTGACCTCGGAAAACGCCAAACTGTGGGGTTTCACAAAAAGCCGAGCCGTTGCTACGGCACCACTGGGCGACTGTCTTGTCGCGCTGAAAGGTCCATTCCTCGCCAATTTCTTCGTGGGCGTGTAAGGCAAAGGGGCCTAATTCGTCGCGCAGTTGCGCCAGCACTGCGGGCATGCTGCCGATACGCACGCACAGTTGTGCGCCTTTTTCGGCTAAGGCCTGCTGCAGGTCTTTCAGCGCAGACAGAGTGACCTGCCAATGGCGCAGCGCACTGGTCGGCTGTTGCCACAGCTGCGGTTCAATGACGTAAAGAGGCAATACCGGGCCGCGCTCGGCTGCGGCGACAAGGGCCGCATGATCCTGCAAGCGCAGGTCGCGCTTAAACCAAACAACGTGGAGCGCAGTCATCAGATCGCCCGAGCGACGACGACTGCGGCACGCGAGCCAAGGTCTACGGTTTGTCGCCACAGGCCTAGGGCTTTTGATTGGGCAACGGATGAAGCAGCCTCCAGACGGGTAGCTGCGTCGCGCTTATGAGCTATCTCATCGGCCTGACATCGGGCGAGGATCGCCCGCACTGGGTGGTGTGGAAGCTCCTGACTCAGGCGGTCGAGTTGCAGTTGGTAGTGTTCGTCCACAAAGGTCTCTACCGCTTCGATGGTGGCATATACCCATTGGTCACTGATCAGTGCTGGAATGGCACCGATC
>JAACDW010000162.1 GCA_009936775.1 Pseudomonadota bacterium | reverse complement strand
TCGGCGCGGCAGGACGAAGACGCCAAGGTCAGCGTGAGCAAGGAGTCACCTGATATCGTGCTTGGCATAAAAGCCTTAGCAGGTTTGTTTAGCGGTATGTACAGCGCCCGGATGCTGGCGAATTGGGGCATGCTTGAGGCAGACGCGGCGGCAATCGGCAAGGCAGATCGGCTTTTTGCCACGACACATGCGCCGCACTGTCCCGATCACTATTAGCGATAGCGCGCGCTCTCAACGCGTTTTAGGTCGGCACGGAAAAAAAGGGGGGGAGATGCTAGAACACGTAGATCCGGCGGTAGTCGGTTTTTCCGAGGAGCGTTTGCAGCGAGTAACCGACTGGCTGCAGGCGCAGGTCAGTGCGGATAAGCTGGCGGGCGCCAGTGTGCTGGTAGCCCGGCATGGCAAGGTGGCCTACCAGCAGTGTGCGGGTATGGCAGATAAAGAAGCTGGCAAACCCTTTGCCGCAGATTCAGTGGTCCGCATATTTTCGATGACCAAGCCAGTGACCACTGTGGCAGCGATGATGCTGTATGAGCAGGGTTGTTTTCAGCTTGATGATGCCGTGGCGAAGTATCTGCCGGAATTTGCCGACACCCCCGTTTGGCGCGGCGGCGATGCGCCCGTTACCGATACTGAGCCCCAGCGCACTCCGATGCTGGTGCGTCAGCTGATGAACCATACCGCCGGTCTAACTTACGGTTTTATGAACAGTACGCCAGTGGACGCCCAGTACCGAGAATTGCCAATTATGTTTCGCCGCGACGAGGGGTCTTTGGCAGATGTGGTAAAGCAGTTAGCGCAGGTGCCGTTGCTGTGTCAGCCCGGTAGCCAGTGGAACTATTCTGTGGCTACCGACGTGCTGGGTCGGTTGGTAGAAGTTTGGTCTGGTCTGTCGTTAGCGGAGTTTTTTGCGCAGCGAATTTTTGCGCCGCTGCAAATGCACGATACCGCTTTCTGTGTTGCCGAGCAGAATCAGCAGCGCTTTGCGGCCCTGTATGCGCCCAAGGTCGGTGGCGACATGAGTTCCATTGGCGGCGCGACTGAAATCGTGCCGCAGGATGTGCGAGGCGGGTTGCGCCTTGTGGAAGGCTCCGAGGACTCGATTTATTTCAAAGATGTCGTCTCATATTCTGGCGGCGGTGGGCTGGTCAGCACTGCGGGCGATTATGCCCGCTTTTGCCAAATGCTAATCAATCTTGGCGAGTTAGAAGGTGAGCGGCTCTTGGCCCCTAGTACTGTGCGCTACATGCGCACCAATCAATTGCCCAATAATTCGGATATGGCTGGCATGGGCCAGCCAGTCTGGAGTGAAACCAGTTACGATGGCATTGGCTTTGGACTGGGCTTTGCGGTGGTATTGGACCCAGTGCAGGCCTCCATCATCGCGTCGGTGGGTGAACATCACTGGGGTGGTGCGGCCAGCACATTCTTTTGGATCGATCCCGTCGAAGATTTATTCGTAGTGTTTTTAACCCAGTTAGCACCTTCATCCACCTACCCCATTCGCCGCGAGCTGCGCGCCCGGGTCTATCAGGCCCTCTGCGACTGAAAGGGCAATTGATGTAGCGACAGCGAGGTCGTCAGCGCAAACGAAACAAAAGGAGATGGAGTTAATGGATATTGAGACATTCCAGCAACTTGGGCTGCATCAGTCATGGGAGGACTTGCACCCTAGAGAGCATCTGATCAATGGCCGCTCCAATGTGGAGATTGATGCCGTTTTGCGGACCCAGGCCGACCAGCAATACCATCCCTGTGCGGAGGCTCAGCTCGTAGACCCCCTACAGGGGTCCTTACACATCTTTAACGATTGGCATGAGAGCAGTGTTTATCCGACAACGCGGCGCAAGCTTGCCGTCTATCTGCCGCCGCAAGAACAGATCACCAGCGCGCTCGACCTGCTGGTGTGTAACGACGGCGAGGGCTACCGCTATGACAAAGGCGCGGTGCGGGCACCTGCAGTGCTAGAAAATCTTTGTGCGGCAGGGGAGATCAACCCAAGTGCAGCAGTGTTTGTCATGCCCGGCATTCCCGATGGCGTGGAGCCGGTGGTTGAGGGACGGGCGAATCCGTTGGTGAAGCATCAGCGCAGTCTGGAATACGACGCCTGCACACCCGCCTACGGCGAGTTTTTACTGGGTGATGTGCTGCCCTTCGTGCAGCGGGAACTGGGCATTGCGTTTACTAGCGATCCGGCGCGCAGAACCCTATGCGGTATATCCAGTGGCGGCATTTGTGCTTTCAATGCTGCGTGGCACCATTCCGGCTACTTTGCTCGGGTCATAAGCCACTGCGGTTCATTTGTGAACATTCGTGGCGGCCACAATTTCCCGTACCTGATTCGCAGCACCCCACGCAAACCCTTGCGGGTGTTTCTGCAAAGCGGTGCGCTTGATGCGAATATCGTTACCGGCAGTTGGCCCTTGGCGAACCAGCAAATGGCAGCGGCACTGCAATTTGCTGGCTATGACTATCGTTTTGAATTCGGTGTAGGCGGCCATAATCTGCGGCATGGCGGGGCACTTTTTGCTCAAACCCTGCGCTGGCTCAGTCGGGGCGCGGCGTAAACAAGAGAAGTCGATAACTTTAAGTAGTCGGGCTTTATGCTGCTCTGTGCAGAGTTAGCTCCCATGTGACTCGGGCTAACCCAGTTTGTCTGTCGCCGAGAGTGCGCTGAGCAAGTCTCGAACTAGTTTGCGATGGCGACGATTCAATGCAAAGTAGCTCTCGGCCACCTTCTGGGTGTCCTTATCGAATACCCCCTCATAGCCAAGACGACTCTCAAAGACCACTGATTCTGAGGTGCGATACCCTTTCGAGTCAGGGGTTGCAGGGTGTCCCTGAGCTTCTTTCTTTTTGCCGCTGAGCAACCAATGGGTGTTGACCGCCAGTATTTCTGCGATTTCTTCCACATGTTTGGTCGATGGCTTGGCTCGCCCGGTTTCCCAATGGCTGCATGCTGTGCGGGTCACGCCCAGGCGCTCGGCAAGATTGGCCTGTGACAGTTTACGCGACTTGCGTGC
>JAACDW010000161.1 GCA_009936775.1 Pseudomonadota bacterium | reverse complement strand
GGTGCCGAAGGCGAGACTCGAACTCGCACGGGCATAAGCCCACTACCCCCTCAAGGTAGCGTGTCTACCAATTTCACCACTTCGGCTGAGGTGCGACTCTCCCTTAAAGCTCTGGAAGGTCGCTGCTTTGGCCCGTATCCGCGGGCAAATCTGACTGTTGTTCTTGTGACAAAATATCGGTCTGGTTCTGTTCCTGCGTGACGCTGCTGTCAACTTGAGGGATGCCCAAGCTATCAGCCTGCTCGGAGCGTTCTTTGGCGGTATAGGCCAAGCCAAAAGCGATCACAAAAAAGCCAATAGCCAGCCATGTGGTGATTCGGGTCATTGCCGTCGCGCCACCGGAACTGCCAAATACCGTATTGGACGAACCGCTGCCAAATGCAGCCCCCACGTCAGCGCCCTTGCCCTGCTGCATTAGCACCAAGGTAATCAGTGCTAACGCGTCAATGACCAGCAAGGACAGTAAAACCGTTTCTAATGTCGACATCTACTTACTCAGTTCCTTTGTTGGAAACGGCAAGCCGCTTCCTTGGAGTGCAGCTTTGCATGGTGCCGCTTGCTCTCATTACTCTTATTCTGGTATCAACCAAGATCTGTTGCTACCGGTTTTACCATGGCTTGCGCGGCTCAATCTTGCCCGCCTAACCTTGCGCTGCTTCCGCGGCGCGTATAATGGCAGCAAATTGGTCGGTGTCTAGTGACGCGCCACCAACCAATACGCCTTCTATCTCCACATGGGCGAACAGCCCCGCCGCATTTTCGGCGTTCACACTACCGCCATATAAAATTCGTATCCCATCCGCATGATCCGGCGCAATCTGCTCCAGCGCATGACGAATGGCTCGATGCATGGCTACCGCTTCTTCTGCACTGGCGCTTGCGCCGGTGCCAATTGCCCAAATCGGCTCATATGCAATAGCCACTGCACGTCCGCCAACTAAATTTTCTGCTTGGGCCTCCACCTGAGCGCGTACCCGCGCCTCTGCTTGTCCTGCCTGTCGCTCTTCGATGCTTTCGCCGACGCATATTACCGGCATCAGTCCGGCCTCGAGTGCCCGATGGGCTTTCACTGCCACAACGGCATCGTCTTCCGCATTATCCGAGCGGCGTTCGGAGTGCCCTACAATTACCGCCGCTACACCAAGCTCAGCTGCCATGGTTGCCGCCAGTTCGCCCGTATGTGCGCCCCCCTGGTGTTGACCAATGTCTTGCAACCCAACTTGAAACCGATTTTTCGCGGCCGCCAGTAACGCTGCGACATAAAGCGATGGCGGCACCACAACAACATCTACTTTGCTGCTCTGCGGATAGGCTTGCGCCATGGCATCTATCAAAGCGAGGTCGCCATTCATTTTCCAATTCGCAATGACAAGACGTGTCGTCATCTGTTTCCCGCCAAGTAGCCACCCGTTTCGGGCGCGCAATGGTATACGCTGCCTTACGGTTTTCCAAGAACCAAGAAAGAACCAAGAAAGAAGCGACACAGAACGCGCAGCAAACCTGCGCCGCTACCAGCAGCACTATGGGCGAGCGCTTGATGCAAAGTTATCGACGGCCGGGGATGTTATCCAGCGGTTGCTTGACCAAAACACTTGCCACGAACAATGCCAGTAAAATGACCATGCTGAGCATGGGACCCGTGGCGAAAGTGCCGGTGATATCGTAGGCCACACTAAACAGCACCGGGCCAATCGCGCTGGCAAATACCGTGAGCGTTGAGTTGAGGCCACTGATCTCGCCTAGGTGTTTGGGGCCGTAGTGCCGAATGAACACCAGATTCGCCAAGGTGCTCCAAAGCCCGCCGCCAACGCCGAAGCCCAGCACTAAACTCCAGTAACCCAACTCGTAATGCAGAAAAACCAGACCCACGGCACCAAGCATAAAGCCTGCCAGCATGACCAGCAGCAGGGGTTTTAAGCGGATGTAATCGGCTAACGTACTGGCGCTCAAACTGGTGGTCACGGATACCACCGCGTGCGGAATGAAGTAGGCAAATGCTGCTTCGCGGCTGCGCCCAGCTTCAGCAAATATAGCAACGATATGAAAGGTTACGGCGGTACCGAACATGGCGTGGACTGACAAGCCCATGGCGTAGAGCCAGAAGACAATATTGCCTCTGACCTCTCTAAGCGCGTAACTGCGCTGGGGGGCCAAGGACGCTTGCGCTTCAGCTGATGTGTCTTGGTTGTCTGCCCGCAGACCGCAGGCGTCGGGTGAATCCCGCACGAGTAGCAAGCATAGTAAGGCGAACACTGGGCCAACCACTAAGGCCAGCCACCACAGTGCCGCCCGCCACTGCCAAGCGTCGATCAACAGCGCAAGCAGAAGCGGTGCCAAGGAAAAACCTAGGGAAACGACGACCCCACGAGCACCGGATACCAGACCGCGGCGGCGCTCAAACCACAGCATGAGCATGTGACGGCTGGCACTGGTCATCACACCTTGGCCGCTAAAGCGCACACCAAAGTAGCCAGCCGCCATAAGGCAAAAAGCAATACCGCTCACCCCGACGCCGCTCCATGCAGCAAGGCGTGCGCTGAGCAAATCGACAACCGAAACGAAAAGCACAGATGCACCGAGCAACAAACTGGCACCAATCATCACCAATCGAGGGCCATAGTCATCATAAAAGCGGCCAGCTCGGGTGAGAAAAAGAGCGCTGGCAATGGTGCCCAGCATGTAGGCAAAGGACAACTCGGTGCGGGTTAGACCAGTGACGGCAATAAACGAATCGGCGAAAACCGCCATGCCCATGGTTTGACCCGGCACGCTGAACAAGAACCCAAGGGCCGATACCACGGCGATCACCCAACCATAGAAGAAGGGGACCTTAGCGGCGGGAAATGGCCAATCACTGTGAGAGCGGCGAAATACGGTCGCAAGTACTTTCATTTGTTGCCTAAGAAATTGAAATCAATGGGATGGCTTGCATCACAGGGCACAACAGCACATCACTGCGCTTGGGGAGAAACTCGGAAATCGGACGCTTGGTATTTAGGCGTTTTGAATGCCTTTGGCGTGTTCCGCGAGGTCTTCGGCAACCCGGGTAACCTCGCCTTGATCTTCGCCCTCGACCATTATGCGCAGCAGTGGTTCGGTACCGGACGCGCGCACCAATATGCGTCCGCGTTCACCCATGGCCTGTTCATGGGCTTGGGTGGCGCCGACAAGGTCCGGGTGTGCGCTGACCGCAGCTGGCGAGTCGACCACGACATTGAGCAACACCTGTGGCGCCTTGGTTAAACCCGCAGCTAGCTCGCGCAAGCTCTGATCGGCATCCTGCATCGCCACCAGCACCTGCAGGCCTGCAACAATGGCGTCACCCGTACTGCACATATCCAAGGTAAGAATATGCCCTGAGGGTTCACCACCCAAGGTCCAATGCCGCTGATGCAGGGCCTGCATAATGTGTCGGTCGCCTACCGCGGCACGGACAAAGGGCAAGGACAGCGAACGCAGCGCGCGCTCCAAGCCAAGATTCGACATCACAGTGCCGACTACCCCGCCATGCATAATCTCGCGGCGCTGGCGACTGCGTGCGATAACGTAGAGCAGATGATCGCCATCCAGCAGGTTGCCGTCTGCATCGACCATCACCAGTCGGTCCCCGTCGCCGTCAAAGGCCATACCTAAATCTGCAGCCTCTTCAATCACCCGCTGTTGCAGACTCTGGGGGTGCGTAGATCCACAGCTCTCATTGATATTGAAGCCGTCGGGTTGCACCGCCGTGGCAATGACTTCAGCGCCAAGCTCGGAAAAGACCCGAGGCGCGGTCTGGTAAGTTGCGCCGTGGGCGCAATCCAAAACAATTTTAACCCCGCGCAGGCTGAACTCTCGCGGCGCGGTGTTTTTGCAAAACTCCACATATCGGCCCGGCGCATCACTGATTCTTGAGGCTCTACCGAGACTTTCAGAGTCTTGGCAAATCATCGGCTGATCGATCATTGCCTCGATTAGCAGTTCAACAGCGTCGCCTAATTTGTTGCCCTTGCCGTCGAACAGCTGGATGCCGTTGTCATAAAACGGGTTGTGCGAGGCGCTAATCACGACCCCAACATCAGCGCTGACAGCACGGGTTAAATGCGCAATAGCCGGAGTAGGTATTGGACCAAGCAGACTGACATCGGCGCCGGCGGAAACAAAACCGGATTGCAAAACCGATTCCAGCATGTAGCCAGAAATGCGCGTGTCCTTACCGATCAAAATATGTGGGCGGCGGTTTTCGTTCGCAAATACCTTACCAATGGCCCAACTCAGGCGCAGACAAAATTCAGGCGTGATCTGTGCCTTGCCGACACGCCCACGAATACCGTCGGTCCCAAAGTGTTTCTGACTCATAGCCTCGTCCGATTGTCATGCTTGATCCGATGACAGGCACCGCTGATCGCAGCACAAAGGATGACAGCGGCCCAGCCAGAATGCCAGTGTGCGGAGGATTTACCGGCCGTGTTGCTGATCAATCCGCAGCGTAGGCTGCCAACACCTGGAGCACGTCAGCACTGGCTTGGACATCGTGCACGCGAATAAGGTCCGCGCCATTTTGCGCAGCTAGGAGTAGTGCTGCCAAACTGCCGGGCAGTCGCGCAGCGACGGGCTGGTCGGTTATCAGACCAATCATCGATTTGCGCGACAGTCCGACCAAAATAGGACAGCTCTGCACGCGGACAGACTCGAGGCCGCGCAGCAGAGCTAAGTTATGCTCGAGGGACTTACCAAAGCCAAAGCCGGGATCAACGAGCAGTCTATCTGCCGCAATTCCCGCCGCCCTGCAAAGCTCGTAGCGCTGTCGCAGATAATCTGCCACCTCGGCAACCACGTCTTGATAGGCTGGCGCGTTTTGCATCGTCTGGGGCGAGCCCTGCATGTGCATCAATGCGTAGGCTGCATCGGATGCGGCAACTGTGGCAACCAAGGCCGCATCGCGACCACCAGCAATGTCGTTAATCATACCTGCGCCGTGGGCAAGCGCCGCCGCGGCGGTTTCGGCATGGTAGGTATCTACCGATAGGACCGCATCCAAATCCGCCAGTGCGTCCAGCACCGGGATGACGCGGCGTTGTTCTTCAGCGCTGGAGACGACGTCCGCGCCGGGCCTGCTGCTTTCGCCGCCGATATCGAGTATGGCTGCGCCAGCGTCAAGCATGGCCATTGCTTGTTCACGCACTGCATCGAGGTCCACTGCGCCGTCAGCGAAGAGTTTGCCACCATCTGAGAAGGAGTCTGGCGTGATATTCAACACACCCATGAGTTGTGGCTGAGCAAAGGAAACAATTCGGCTATTGCAGCGCAAATCGCGCCCCTGCACCGGTCGATGGAGCGACCGGCGGACACTGGGCGGGTTAGGTTTCTTCGGCTGGTCCACCAATCGGCGACCCTTGTTCGGCGTCAGGTTTGCCTGCACCGGTGCTTGATGGCGGCTCCGTTGGGTGGCGCGGTTTGCCCCCTGCCATGATGTCATCAAGCTGATCAGAAGACAGTGTTTCAAACTCCATCAGTGCGTCAGCCATGGTGTGTAGTTTATCGATATTGTCCGTTAGCAGCGTTTTGGCCGCCTCATAACAATCGTCAACAATCTGCCGTACTTCCTTATCAATAGCGAAGGCCGTTTCCGGCGAATGTGCTTTCGGCTTCGCGCCTGCGGACATGCCGAGGAACACTTCGCCGTCGTCTTCGTCGTACATTAACGGCCCAAGTCTTTCCGACAGACCCCACTTGGTCACCATACTGCGTGCGAGGTGGGTGGCTCTTTCGATATCATTCGACGCCCCAGTGGTCACATGCTCACTGCCAAGGGTAATTTCCTCTGCAATACGCCCGCCGAACAGGCTCGCAATTTGCGAGCGGATGCCTTGCGCGCTCATGCTGTAACGGTCTTCCTCGGGCAGGAACATGGTCACGCCCAGCGCGCGCCCACGTGGAATAATAGTCACCTTATAGACCGGATCGTGTTCTGGCATGAGTCGACCTACGATGGCGTGGCCTGCTTCGTGATACGCGGTATTGCGCTTTTCTTTTTCGGACATAACCATGGACTTGCGCTCGGCGCCCATCATGATTTTGTCCTTGGCCTTATCAAATTCTTCCATGCTGACCAAACGCTTGCCGCCACGCGCTGCAAACAGTGCCGCCTCGTTTACCAGATTGGCCAAGTCGGCACCAGAGAAACCGGGAGTGCCACGGGCAATAATGCTCGCATCAACATCATCGGCCACCGGTACTTTGCGCATATGTACCTTAGTGATTTGCTCGCGGCCGCGAATGTCCGGCAACCCGACCACGACCTGACGGTCGAATCGACCCGGCCGCAACAGCGCTGGGTCTAAAACATCGGGGCGGTTTGTTGCCGCAATCACAATAATGCCGTCATTGCCTTCAAAGCCGTCCATTTCAACCAGCAGCTGGTTCAGCGTTTGTTCGCGCTCGTCGTGTCCGCCGCCTAAGCCTGCCCCACGGTGCCGGCCTACTGCGTCGATCTCGTCAATAAAAATGATGCAGGGAGCCTGCTTCTTCGCCTGCTCGAACATATCGCGGACTCTGGATGCACCGACACCGACGAACATCTCAACAAAGTCTGAGCCTGAAATAGAGAAAAAGGGCACCTTGGCTTCGCCAGCAATCGCCTTCGCCAACAGGGTCTTACCGGTACCCGGCTGCCCGACCATGAGCACGCCCCGGGGGATATGTCCGCCCAGACGTTGGAATTTGCCGGGATCGCGAAGAAACTCCACCAGTTCCTGCACATCTTCTTTGGCTTCATCAACCCCAGCCACATCGGCGAAGGTCGTTTGGATTTGATCTTCTGACAGCAGCTTGGCCTTGCTACGACCCAAGGACATGGGGCCACCGCGACCACTGCCGCCGCCCTGCATCTGCCGCATAAAGAACATGGCAACGGCCAAGATAATCAGAATTGGGAAGCTCGCCAGCAACAGCTGGGTCCAGACGCTTTGGCCTTCTTCTTCGATAAACTGGAATTCAATACCACGATCGCGCAGTTCGCTGACCAAGCCCGGATCGTTGTTAAAGCCGGTAACACTATAGCGCCCACCGGAACGGTCCGTCGCATAAATGCGATTGCCTTGAATGGTGACTTCGTCTACCTGTCCTTGTTCAACGGAGCTGAGAAATTCCGAATATTTTACCGGCGGACTCTGAGAATCCACGTTGAAGTTACTGAACACCGTCAGCAGCACCGCTAAGATAACCAGCCAAAGGACCACATTTTTACCCATATCAGACACCGGGTTTACCTCGTTTTATTTGCTTTGGCCTTACCAGCCCAATCCTTGCCGCCTGACGGCCTCAAAGCCGCTACCACCATCGACTTTTATTTCATCGCCGGCTACACCGCCTCACTGTGTTTGCAACCATTACACTACCGCAAAGCGCCCCGCTGCAGCGTTCACGCCTTAGCCTCTAGATTACACGACAATTTCACAAGCTCAGAAGTTGTCCAACTCATCTCGCGCTTAGATTTTTATACTCGCGCTGGGCCGTTTACGCCATCCGAAACTTGTTTCGTACACCTTGCCTGCACAACTTAAGCGCGAAAACCTTGCGCTACAACAAACACTTCGCGGCTTTCCGAGCGAGACGCCTTCGGCTTGGTCACATGCACCTTGGCAAACGCTTTGCGCAATGCTGCTACCCAGTCGTCGAGGCCTTCACCCTGAAAGGCTTTGATTGTCATAGCCCCGCCGGTTTTCAGCCAGCGCTGGCAGCTTTCCAGTGACAAATCGGCTAGATCCATTGCCCTGGCCTGATCTACTGTCCGAACGCCAGAAATGTTGGGGGCCATATCCGATAAAACAAGGTCCAATTGTTGCCCGTCGAGGATAGTGCTGATTTCTTCGTCGACTTGCGCATCGCCCGCCAGACCCTCAATCAGATATGTGTCTTGGCTGGCCGTAATTGGCAGGGGATCCACGGCAATGAGCAGCCCGCCCTGCAGCTTGCCTTCGAGATAATGTGTCCAGCCGCCTGGCGCTGCACCTAGCTCTAACACTCGCTGATGGGCCTTCACCAAGCGAAAGCGGTGATCTATCTGCTGCAGCTTAAAATGCGCACGCGAAATTTGCCCGCCGTCTTGGGCTCTGCGCACAAAGTAGTCTTTGCGCTGGCGTTGCAGCCATCGATCGCTGGATTTGCTCCGTTTTGCCATGCCAAATACACCAATCAGCGGGTTAAAGGCCTTCTGCAACAGATTTCAGTGTCAGTTACAGAGTCAGGACGATAGGATACCTCAATGCAGCCAAACACTTTGAATACTCAACAAAAGAAGTCCCTGCGCGGGATTGCCCATCATCTCGACCCGGTGGTAGCCGTCAGTGAGCGTGGCCTAAGCGAGGGTATTATTGAGGAAACCGAGCGCGCGCTGCGCGATCATGAACTCATCAAAATCAAGGTGCTTGGTATTGATCGGGCCTCGAGAGATGAAATTGCGACCACCCTCGCCGCCCAAACGCAGGCTGTTGTGCTGCAGAAAATAGGCAAGGTGGCTATTCTGTACCGCAGCAACCCTCAGGCCAATCCGAAACTTTCCAACGTCGCCCGTTATCTAGAGCACGCAGACTTCTGATTTTTGCGCGAGGTTGAGGCCGATTAGGCCAGACTTTCAGTCCTATTATACCCGCCCAGATTACAGGTGCTCGACGGCAGACACCTCGTATTCGCGCTCACCGCCCGGCGTCACCACTGTAACCACATCGTCTTCCATCTTGCCGATAAGCGCTCTGGCAATGGGGGACATCACCGACAGTTTGTTTTTTTTCAGGTCTGCCTCGTCCTCACCAACGATGTGATAGCGGATGGTTTCGTCGGTGTCGCAGTCAATCAAAGTGACAGTCACACCAAAGATCACCTTGCCGGTAGCGGCGATTTTCGTCACATCAATAATCTGCGCGTCGGCAAGGCGCGACTCAATTTCTTGCACCCGACCTTCGTTGAAGCTTTGCTACTCACGGGCCGCATGATATTCGGCGTTCTCTTTTAGATCCCCATGCGCTCGAGCCTCTGCGATGGCTTCGGTAATTTCTTGGCGCACAGAGCCCTTACGATGGGCAAGTTCCTTGCGCAGGTCTTCCGCACCCTGAACGGTCATAGGAGTTGGCATTGGTCTACTCCCCTTGGGCTAGCGCGTTATGCAAATGCTGCAGACTGGTCACCTGCTCGCCGATACCTTGGCGAATCGCAATACAAAAGGCCTCCCCGCCTGTGAGTGTGGTGGTGTAACACACCTTGTTGAGCAATGCTAAACGACGAATCACCGCTGAGTCAGCAATAGATTGACGCCCTTCTGTGGTGTTGATAATCAGATCAATTTGCTCGTTTTTTAGCATATCCGATACATCAGGGCGCCCTTCATTGACTTTGTCGATTCGCACACACTCTAGCTCCGCTCGCTGCAGCTCGCGGGCGGTGCCCCGCGTGGCCACCAACTTGAAGCCCAGATCTATCAGGTTGCGTGCTACGTCCACTAAGCCTGCCTTGTCGGAATCTTTAACGCTTAGGAATGCGCGACCGCCAGTGGGCAGTCGCTCGCCCGCACCCAGCGATGCTTTGGAAAACGCTTCGCCGAAGGTTTCGCCGACTCCCATGACTTCGCCAGTCGACTTCATTTCCGGGCCGAGGATGGGGTCTACGCCGATGAATTTGTTAAACGGAAACACCGACTCTTTCACATGCACAAACTGCGGAATGACTTCCTCGGTAAAACCCAAGTCCTTGAGCTTGCCGCCTGCCATGCAGCGCGCTGCGAGTTTGGCCAGTGAATGACCGATACACTTGGAGACAAAGGGCACAGTACGCGATGCTCTCGGGTTCACTTCGAGTACAAATACATCCTCGCCCTGCACTGCCATTTGCACATTCATCAGGCCAATGACGTTGAGTTCCAGCGCCAGCGCTTTGACCTGCTGGCGAATTTCATCCTGAATCGCCATGGGCAAATTGTACGGTGGCAAGGAGCAGGCGGAATCTCCAGAGTGCACCCCAGCCTGCTCGATATGCTGCATGATGCCGCCAATAACGACCTGCTCGCCATCACATACCGCATCCACATCGACCTCTACCGCCTGATCGAGAAAGCGATCGAGTAGTACCGGCGAGTCGTTCGAGACATCTACCGCGTTTTGCATGTATTGACGCAGTTCGTCTGCGTTGTAGACCAGTTCCATGGCTCGTCCGCCGAGAACATAGGACGGTCGCACGATCAGCGGATAGCCGATTTCCTCGGCCCGCCTAACGCCCTGCTCGGCGCTGGATGCCACGCGATTGGAAGGCTGACGCAGCGCCAGCTTGTCGACCAGCTGCTGAAAGCGCTCGCGATCCTCGGCACGGTCAATGGCGTCAGGACTGGTGCCAATAATGGGGACGCCAAGGTTGGCCAGATCGTCAGCCAACTTCAGCGGCGTCTGGCCACCAAACTGCACGATGACACCGGTAGGCTGCTCTACTGCAACAATGGCCAGCACGTCTTCCAGCGTTACTGGCTCAAAATACAGCCGGTCAGAGGTGTCGTAGTCAGTGGACACGGTCTCTGGGTTGCAGTTCACCATAATGGTTTCGTAACCGTCTTCGCGCATGGCCAGCGCAGCATGCACACAGCAGTAGTCAAACTCGATGCCTTGGCCAATACGATTCGGACCGCCCCCCAGCACCATGATTTTTTGCCGGTCTGAGGGCAGGGCTTCACATTCTTCTTCGTAAGTGGAATACATATAGGCGCTGTTTGCCGGAAACTCCGCCGCGCAGGTGTCGACGCGACGAAAAACCGGCGTCACGCCCATGCCTTGTCGCGCCAACCGCACGTCGGCTTCAGCACAGTTGAGCAACTGGGCAAGACGGCCATCAGAGAACCCTTTGCGCTTGGCCTGGCGCCACTGATGCTCTGTCATCGCCGTGCACTGGCTGGCTTCCAGCACCGTTTCTGCAGCGATCAAATCTTCGATTTCAGCCAAAAACCAAGGGTCGATCTTGGTCAGATCAAAGACGTCCTCGAGGCTGAAACCACCGCGGAAAGCATCGGCCACATACCACAAACGCAGCGTGCTCGGAGTTGCCAGTTCACGCTTGAGGGTACTGCGCCACTCTGCATCATTGGTGTCTAGCACCGGATCAAAACCCACCATGCCGATTTCCAAACCGCGCAACGCTTTTTGCAGCGACTCTTGGAACGTGCAGCCAATGGCCATAACTTCCCCAACAGACTTCATCTGCGTGGTCAGGCGCGCATCGGCTTGGGGAAATTTTTCGAAGGTAAAGCGCGGTATTTTAGTGACCACATAGTCGATACTCGGCTCGAAAGACGCTGGCGTCACGCCACCGGTAATATCGTTATCGAGTTCATCCAACGTATAGCCAACCGCCAGCTTGGCGGCGATTTTGGCGATTGGAAAACCTGTAGCCTTGGACGCTAGCGCCGAGGAGCGCGAGACCCGGGGGTTCATTTCAATCACCACTACCCGACCATCTGCAGGGTCGATGCCGAACTGCACATTCGAGCCACCGGTTTCAACGCCAATTTCTCGCAGCACCGCGATGGATGCGTTGCGCAGTATTTGATATTCCTTGTCCGTCAACGTTTGCGCTGGCGCAACGGTGATGCTGTCGCCTGTGTGCACGCCCATCGGGTCAACGTTTTCGATGGCACAAACAATAATGCAGTTGTCTTTTTTGTCCCGCACCACCTCCATCTCGAACTCTTTCCAACCCAGCAACGACTCGTCTATTAACAGCTCGGAGGTTGGCGAAAGATCGAGGCCCCGGGTGCAAATTTCTTCGAATTCCTCCTTGTTGTAGGCCACCCCGCCGCCACTGCCGCCAAGGGTAAAGGAAGGACGAATCACGCAAGGAAAACCGAGTTGGCTTTGTACCTGAAACGCTTCCTCCATACTGTGGGCTATGGCGGAGCGCGGAGTGTCTAAGCCAATGGTTTTCATGGCGCGGTCGAAGCGCTCGCGGTCTTCGGCCTTGTCGATGGCATCTTGACTGGCGCCGATCATCTGCACACCAAATTTTTCCAGCACACCCTCGCTAACCAGATCCAACGCACAATTCAATGCGGTTTGGCCGCCCATGGTCGGCAGCAGGGCATCAGGGCGTTCGCGCTCAATAATCTTGCTGACAGTTTGCCATTCCACCGGCTCGACATAGGTGGCATCCGCCATGGTCGGGTCAGTCATGATGGTTGCTGGGTTCGAGTTAACCAGCACCACCCGGTAACCTTCGTCTTTCAACGCCTTACAGGCTTGAGCTCCGGAATAATCGAATTCACAGGCCTGACCAATGACAATGGGCCCTGCACCAAGGATAAGAATCGATTCAATATCAGTACGCTTAGGCATCTACTCTTTACCTCTTTGCTCAAGCATTAGATCGATGAATTGATCGAACAAATATGCGCAATCTTGTGGTCCCGGGCTGGCTTCGGGGTGGCCCTGAAACCCAAAGGCAGGATGCTGCAGGTGCCGAATACCCTGCACCGTGCCATCAAACAGCGATTTATGTGTGCACTTGAGGTGCTCCGGCAGGCTCGCTTGCGCCACCGCAAAGCCGTGATTCTGGCTGGTAATCACAACCTCGCCGGTCTCTAAGTCCTGTACCGGATGATTGGCACCATGATGACCGTGGGTCATTTTTTCGGTTTGCGCGCCGCTGGCCAGCGCCATCAGCTGGTGCCCCAAGCAAATGCCGAATAGCGGGATATTCTCATCGAGGAAGCGCTCAATGGCGGCAATCGCGTAGTCGCAAGGCTCCGGATCGCCAGGGCCATTGGACAAGAAAATGCCGTCTGGGTTCATAGCCAACACCTCTTCTGCAGGCGTTTGCGCCGGCACCAGTGTCAGCTCGCAGCCCTTACTTGCCAACAGCCGTAAGATATTGCGCTTCACGCCAAAGTCGTAGGCTACGACTTTAAATTTTGCCTGGCCAAGCTCGCCGTAACCTGTTTCCCAAGACCATGCTGTCTGCGTCCAACTGCGTTGCACGCCCGTTACTTCCTTCGCCAGATCCATGCCGGACAACCCTGCGAACTCTCGGGCCGCCTGCAGTGCGCGGGCTTCGCCTTCGGCGGTTGCCGCAGACGCATCGGCCAGAATGCAGCCTGCAAGCGCGCCCTTTTGGCGTAGCAAGCGGGTCAATCGACGCGTATCAACATCAGCAATGGCTACGGTATTTTGAGCCTGCAAATAATCTTGCAGGGTGCCGCGCTCACGCCAACTGCTCACGCGCCTTGGAACCTGCCGGATAATCAGACCAGCAACCCATACTTGATCGGACTCCTCATCCTCAGGGGTTACGCCAGTGTTGCCAATTTGCGGATAGGTCAGCGTGACGATCTGCCGACAATAGGAGGGGTCTGTCAGAATTTCTTGGTAACCGGTCATCGCAGTATTAAATACCACCTCGCCGGTGGATTGACCGGCTGCACCGATGGCTTGGCCACGAAATACGCTGCCGTCTTCGAGTACTAGTAGGGCGGGTCTCAAAAGCTTGCCTTTTAATCGTCTGCAACCAGTGACAAAGGAAGCAAGGCTCCGCGTTATCACACCTAACCCATGCCTTTTGCCGCCTTTTTTCTGCCTCGAGTATGGGCCGGCCAAGGGATATCCGCCTCACGCTGCAATGCGAAGGCCAGGTGACAATGGTGCTGAAAACAGGTCAGCGGGTTAGGCGGAAAGTGTACGGTGAGCGAAGTTAAAAAGCAGTAAAAATCTGCGCCCATTGCAGGCGCCCAACCCATTCACGACGATGGCCGAAAGCACCCTACCGGTCAGATCCCCAGCAGATCTTGCATGTCATACCAGCCGGGTTCCGCCTCAGCCACAAGCGCCACTGCGCGCAAGGCACCTTGGGCGAAGTTGTTGCGGCTATGCGCCCTGTGGGTGATCTCAAGACGCTCGCCATCGCCAGCAAACAACACCGTATGCTCGCCGACAATATCGCCGCCACGAATGGTCGAAAAGCCAATGGTTTGCGCATCCCGAGCGCCGGTGATGCCTTGGCGTGCGTAGACGGCATCGGTGCTCAGATCACGCCCCAGGGCATTGGCAAGCACTTCGCCAATGCGCACGGCGATGCCCGATGGCGCGTCTATTTTGTGCTTGTGATGCGCCTCTATGACTTCAACATCTACCTCATCGCCAAGAGCTCTGGCCGCAAGCTCGATAAGGTGCATGGCTAAATTCACGCCAACGCTCATGTTAGGTGATGCAAAAATTGCCGTTTGCTGCGCGCAGTCACGCAGCGCCTGATGTTGCGCCTCATCAAAGCCGGTTGTACCAACAACCATGCCCTTGCGCTGAGCGGCGCAAACTTGGGCCAGCTCAAGGGTGGCGGTAGGAATGGTGAAGTCGATTACTACATCAAAGTCGTTTATCTGCTGCTGGGCATCCGCGCTCACCACCACACCCAGTTCGCCCATGCCGCAAACCACACCCACATCGTCGCCGATCTGAGCATGCCCGGCGTGCTCGAAGCCAGCGCTAAAGGTGAGGGTTGCGCTGTCATTTATGGCCTGTACTAGGGTTTTACCCATACGACCTGCTACCCCAGCCACTGCCACTCGAATCATCTGCTTACCTGCTTTACTGGTGATGGCCTGCGCCCTAGGGCTTGAGCTCGTCAAAGAAGCTTTTTACACCATCGAACCAGCTTTTGCCTCTCGGTGAGTGCTTGCTGTTGGAGTCCAGCGACGCTTTTAACTGCTGCAGCAGTTCGCGCTGCTCCTCGGTGAGTTTCACCGGTGTGTCCACTGTCACCTTGCACAAGAGATCACCCACGCCGCTGCCGCGCACTTGAGTGACACCCTTACCGCGCAAGCGAAAAACCTTGCCCGTTTGGGTTTCTGACGGCACCTTAAGTTTGACCCGGCCATCCAAAGTTGGCACATCTAACTCGCCGCCAAGCGCGGCATCAGTAAAGGAAATGGGCACCTCACAGTGCAGGTGGCGGCCATCGCGCTGAAAAATTGGGTGGGGCTGCACGTCCATTTGCACATACAGGTCCCCAGCAGGACCGCCATTGGGACCGGCTTCGCCTTCACCTGAGAGACGGATACGGTCGCCCACGTCAACACCAGCCGGCACTTTTACCGACAGAGTTTTACGCTTCTCGGATCGGCCTGCGCCGCCACAGGTGCCGCAGGGATCGGCAATTACCTCACCACGACCACGACAGCGTGGACAAGTTTGCTGCAGCGAGAAGAAGCCTTGGGACACTCGTATCTGGCCCGCGCCATTACAGTCCGGGCAGGTCGTCGCCGACGTTCCGGCCTTCGCACCCGAGCCGTCGCCATCTGCACAACCGGCCAACACCGGGATTCTAATTTCTACTGTATCGCCATGCACCGCCTGTTCTAGGCTCAAAGACATGTTGTAGCGCAAATCCGAGCCTCGGGCTGGACCGCCGCGGCCACCGCCGCGACCACCGCCAAAAATATCGCCAAAGACGTCACCAAAGATATCGCCAAAACCACCGGCACCGCGGCCTGCACCGCTGTTGGGATCTAAGCCCTCATGGCCGAATTGATCATAAACCTGGCGTTTTTCCGGATCGCTAAGCACTTCGTAGGCTTCGTTAGCTTCTTTAAATTGCTCCTCAGCAGCGGCATCGTCTGGATTACGATCCGGGTGCAGCTTCATGGCAATGCGCCGATAGGCTTTTTTCAGGTCACCATCGGAAACGCCTCGGTCAACGCCCAAGACTTCGTAATAATCTTTCTTTGCCATGCCTTTCCTTTACACAAGTTGCGAAGCAACCGCTCAACCACGGTCGCGCTCTTGTAACGACAAAAGCCACCGAAGGGTGGCTTTTGTGCGGCGCTTAATGTGGCAGTACGTTACTGCTTCTGCTCTTTGTCGTCTTTGACTTCTTCAAATTCCGCATCAACGGCATCGCCGTCCGGTGCGCTGTCGCCTGCATCCCCCGCGGCCTGAGCTTGCTCGGCGTACATTTTTTGGGCCAGTTCTGCCGACGCGTCCGAAAGCACCTTGGTTTTTTCTTCAATGGCGTCTTTGTCGTCGCCTTTCAGTGCCTCTTCCAAATCTGCGGCTGCCGCTTCAATGGCGGTTTTTTCTTCGTCGGTGGCTTTGTCACCTGCGTCTTCTACCGCCTTGCGGGCACCATGAATGAGGCCATCAGCCTGATTGCGCAGGGTAACCATTTCCTCAAACTTCTTGTCCTCTTCCGAGTGCGCTTCGGCATCACGAATCATTTGCTCGATTTCTTCGTCGGACAATCCACTGGAAGCCTTGATGACAATGGACTGTTCCTTGCCCGTGGCCTTATCTTTCGCTGACACGTTCAAAATGCCGTTGGCGTCAATATCGAAGGCCACTTCAATTTGTGGCATGCCTCTGGGAGCTGGCGGAATATCGGACAGATCGAACCGGCCCAAAGATTTGTTCTGACCGGCCTGCTTACGCTCGCCTTGCAGCACATGGATCGTCACCGCTGTCTGGTTGTCGTCTGCGGTAGAAAATACTTGGGTTTTCTTGGTCGGGATGGTCGTGTTTTTCTCAATGAGCACGCTCATCACCTGACCCATGGTCTCAATACCCAACGACAGCGGGCTGACGTCAAGCAACAACACATCTTTGACATCGCCGGCGAGCACGGCGGCTTGAATGGCCGCGCCCATGGCAACTGCCTCGTCCGGGTTCACATCGCGGCGCGCTTCTTGTTTGAAAAAGCCCTTGACCTGCTCTGCCACCATGGGCATGCGGGTTTGACCGCCAACCAAAATCACGTCGTCAATATCATCCACACTGAGGTCGGCGTCTTGCAGCGCTATTCGGCAAGGGTCGATGGTGCGGCTAACCAGGTCGCCGACCAAGGATTCCAGCTTGGATCGTGTCAGCTTGGTCACCAGGTGCTTGGGGCCTGATTGATCGGCAGTAATGTAAGGCAAGTTCACTTCCGTCTGCTGACTGTTCGACAGCTCGATCTTGGCTTTTTCAGCCGCCTCTTTCAGCCGCTGCAGAGCCAGCGGGTCGTTGTGCAGATCGACGCCGTTGTCTTTTTTAAATTCGTCCGCCAAAAAGTCGATGATTTTTAGGTCGAAGTCTTCGCCGCCCAGGAACGTATCACCATTGGTCGATAGCACCTCAAACTGGTGTTCGCCGTCCACTTCGGCAATCTCGATAATGGACACGTCAAAGGTGCCGCCACCGAGATCATAAACCGCAATCTTGGCGTCTCCACGGTTCTTGTCCAAACCGTATGCTAGCGCCGCAGCAGTCGGCTCGTTGATGATGCGCTTGACGTCCAAGCCGGCGATTTTGCCTGCGTCCTTGGTGGCTTGGCGCTGTGAGTCGTTGAAGTAGGCGGGCACGGTAATTACCGCTTCGCTCACTTCCTCGCCAAGGTATTCTTCCGCCGTCTTTTTCATCTTTTTCAGAATTTCAGCAGATATTTGCGGCGGCGCGAGTTGCTCCTCGTTGACATCAATCCAAGCGTCGCCATTGGCTGCAGCGGCGATTTTATAGGGCACCATCTGGATGTCTTTTTGTACCACGTCGTCTTTGAACTTCCGCCCGATCAGACGCTTTACCGCAAAAACGGTATTGTTCGGATTAGTAACTGCCTGACGCTTCGCGTTCTGGCCAACCAAAATTTCGCCATTGTCGGTGTAGGCGATAATAGAAGGCGTCGTGCGATCGCCTTCAGAGTTCTCGATCACACGAGTGTCTCCGCCATCTAAAACCGATACACAAGAATTGGTTGTACCCAAGTCGATGCCGATGATCTTTCCCATTTTCTTCTCCGCTTGTACGCCATTTGCGCATTGAGGCAACGCCTCGAGCGCGCCCGTGTTATTTCGCTATCAATGCGTGTTGCTCTGTACACTGCACTGTTTGGTCTAACGCCGTTTCTTCAAGTCCCGCCCGGTCAGTTCTGGGCAAAATTTGTGTTTAAAGCCAGCCTATTCACCCTTTACCACGATGACTTTCGCAGCTCTGACCAACCGCCCGTTGAGCGTGTAGCCACGCTGCATGACATCCATAACCGTATTGGGTTCCGCATCTGGGTTCGGCACCATGGCCATGGCCTCGTGCAATTGCGGGTCAAAGGGCTCGCCTAAGGGGTCGATTATGGCAACTCCGGCTTTTTCTAAGATGCCAACAAAGAGTTTAAGGGACAGACCAATGCCCTCGGCCATGCTGGCCGCGTTGTCCGTCGATTGCGCCGCTTCTTCCGCTTTTTCCAGACTGTCCGCCACGGGCAGCAAGTCGCCTAGGAGTTTTTCTACGGCAAATTTGTGGGCGTTTTCCACATCGCGCTGAGCGCGGCGACGAACGTTGTCCAGTTCTGCCACAGTGCGCAGTAGCTGGTCTTTGACCTTGGCTAACTCGATGCCATCGTCTGCTTGCTCTGCGCTTGGTTCTGAAGCTGGCTCTGGGGCTGGCTCAGAGTCGGCGTGCGCTGCAGCAGCTTCCTCGCTTTCTAGCACCTGCTCTTGGCCCGCTGCCGATTTGGCCGCAAGCTCCTCCGCGGCATCTTGCCCTGGCTCTGTGTGATCTGATTCAGAATTGTTCAATGGGTCCGCTCCTCGTTCGCCCTTGCTGCGGCTATATAGGGTTTAGACCGCAGAAAACAAGGGCTTCGGGGACAATTTGGGCGTTTTGCGGACTAGGACCCGTTACGCATGGCGGCGCTGAGCACCTTGGCCGTGACGTCGACCACTGGAATAACATCTTTGTAATCCATACGGGTGGGACCGATGACGCCCAGCACCCCGGCCAGCTCACCATTGACCTGATAGGAAGAGGTCACCAAGGACATGTCGCCCAAGGGTCGATAGCCCGATTCTTTGCCGATGAAAAGCTGCACTCCGGTGCTTTGCAGGCATTGATCAAGCAATGTCAGCACCCGACCCTTTTTCGATATGGCCTCGAACAAGCTTTTGACCACAGACGTATCAGCCGTGAAGTCGAGCAAGCGCCGTTCGCCGCTGACCAACAGCTCTTGGCCGTCGCCATCGGTTCCAGGCATGGCCTGTGCGGCAACGTCCAGCGCCCGCTGCATGAGCTCATCCATCTGCTCTTGGTCCTCACGCATGCTGCCGATTACCGAGTGCCTTACTTCCATCAACGGTCTGCCACCAAATTCACGGTTGATAAGTGCCGCAGCTTGAGCCAACTCGTTGTCGGAGAAAGGTTCCTCCACATGAATCACTCGGTTTTGCACTTCGCGATCATCCAACACCAAGATCACAAGTATGCGGTGTTCGTCCAAACGCAAAAACTCCAGCTGGCGCAGGTTCACTTGGTTCTTGCGCGGCGTGGTAATTAAGCAGGTCATCTGGGTAAATTGAGAGAGCATCTCCGATGCTGTGGCCAGCAGCTCGCTGGGCGTCATGTTGGGATTCAATTCTTTCTGCAACTGTTCAACGCGCTCCTCCTGCCAAGGGTCAACGCTGAGCAGCGTATCGACAAAGAAGCGCAGCCCTCGTTGTGTTGGCACCTTGCCAGCGGAGGTATGCGGCGAACTGACCAAGCCCAAGGACTCCAGGTCACCCATGACATTGCGCACCGTGGCGGATGAGACCTGCACTTGGGGCAACATGGCCAGTGCTTTTGATGCCACAGGAGTACCGTCGGAAATGTAGTGTTCGACCAGCAGCTTGAGCAATTGCTGAGCCCTTGGATCAACGTCTCCACCAACGGCTGTTCCGGGTTTTGTTCCTGCCATCTGCTATCAACTCTTGAGCAAGGGTGTCGCGTCTTTGAGTTTCATACACTCGACGATTGAGAGGATCTTATACTAGGGCGCTGGCGCATCAAGAGCAGAATATTGGACTCTCGGCCTTGCGCTCTTGGGCGGCCAAGAGGCATGCTCTAAAGCGTTCAATGCTACCCTTGGCAATCACCACCCAGCCGACCCAATAAGTCTCATGCTCAATCAACTTACCATCCGCAACTATGTGCTGGTCGACCATCTCGACATCCGCTTTGCAGCCGGGTTGACCGGCATTACCGGCGAATCGGGTGCTGGTAAGTCGATCCTGCTCGGAGCGTTGGGGCTGCTGCTTGGCGACCGAGCACGCGCTGATAGCGTTGGCCCCGGCGCGGAAAAAGCCGACATCTGTGCAGAGTTCGGGCTGCGGCCCGGATCGGCCCTGCATACTCAACTTTGTGCGGACGAGCTAATCGAGTCCGATGACGATCTGTGTTTGGTTCGCCGAGTCATCAGTTCCGAGGGCCGCTCCCGTGCCTTTATCAACAACGTGCCAGTCACCCTTGGCTATTTAAAAGAAGCCACCGAGCACCTCGTAGACATTCAGGACCAAAACCAGCATCAGCGGCTGACTGACCGCATCGTGCAGCGCGATATGCTGGACGAATTCGCCGAAGCCAAGGCCTTGGCTGCCGCAGTCGCGCAGCATTGGCGCGTCTGGCAAGCCAGCGTGCAAGAAATTGAGCGCTTACAGCAAAATGCCGCGGCCCAAGAAGACCGTAAGAACCTGCTGAGCTATCAGTTGGAGGAATTTGCCGCATTAGGCGTCGCCCCGGGCGAACTGGGCACTTTGGAGGGCGAGCACAAACGCTTGGCACAAGCGCAGAGCATTCTCGGCCAGTTGTCCCAAGTGCAGGCTAATTTAGATCAGCTGGACAGCCTGCGCCATACGGCCAAGCTCATTGAAAGCATTGACGACTCCCATAGCGCCCTACAAGCGGGTGTAGAGACCCTCAATTCCGCTCTGTCCTTGATCGACGATGCCGCCAGAGACCTGCGGCACTATGAAGATCAGGTAGTTGTCGACCCGCAAACCTTGGCGCACACGCAAGCCCGGCTGGAGCACATTTACGAGTTGGCGCGCAAGCACAAAGTGCAGCCCGAGCGCCTGAGCGAGCACGCGCTGATGCTGCAAGAAGAATACAACGCCATTCACTCGGATCGCACCACACTCGACCAACTCGAAGCCGACGAGGACGGCCAGCGCGCCGCCTACCTTGCGCAAGCACAAAAACTGTCTGCGCTGCGGCGGCAAAAAGCCAAGGCGTTTAGTCAGGCCATTGATCAAAACATTCATGCCTTGGGCATAAAAGAAGGGGCGCTCAGCGTCGTATTCCACGAGCAGCAAGGCGAGTTCGGCTTGGAACAAGTGGAATTTCATGTGCGCACAAACCAGCGTTTCGAGCCGGGGCCGTTGAGCCGTATTGCCTCAGGTGGCGAGCAAACCCGCATCAATCTCGCCATTCAGATCGTTGCCGCTGAGCGCAGTGAGCTACCCTGCCTGATTCTGGACGAGGCCGATGTGGGGGTTGGTGGCACCACGGCAGACACCGTAGGGCGTATTTTGCGTGACTTGGCCGGGCGCACTCAGGTCATTTGCGTGACTCATGCACCGCAGGTTGCAGCGCGCTCACACAACCATATGTGTGTGGTGAAAAATGGCGCGCAAACCGACATTCAGGCGCTGGGTGATGAGCAACGGGTGGAAGAACTGGCGCGCATGCTGGCCGGAGCCGACGTCACCAGCAAGACTCGCGACTACGCCAAAACGCTGCTCAGCGAAGCATCCCAAGCCGAGTAAGCGCAATTGGCCCGAGCGCCGAGGATTCTCTGGATGGTCACATCCGCTCGATAACTGATGGTGCTAAACCCAACGAGCCTTTAACATCGCGTGCATGAAACATTTCTTTCTGGCGATATTGGCCATAAGCATCACCGGCTGCAGCATGCCGCAGTTGAAACTCCCAGACCTGAAAGTGCCGCGGGTATACAAACTGTCGGTACAGCAGGGTAATGTGATTACCCAAGAAATGGTTGACCGCTTAGAACCGGGGATGTCACGCAATCAAGTCGAATACGTCATGGGGCGGCCGGTACTGCAAGACCCCTTTAACCAAGACGAATGGGTCTATCTTTACAGCCTTGAAGTGCCCGACCTCTTTACCCAAGCCTTTAAAATGGTGCTGACCTTCGACGATGACACGCTGGTGACCATTGCCGGTGACTACGTACCGGGCGCTGCAGAGGCCGCACCGGCAGAGGATACGCCTGTAGAGGGTGCACCCGGAGAAGATAGCGCCGACGCGGCAGATAGCGGCCAAACCTTAGCAGCGGAAGAATCCTAGCGCACTGCGCCTGCGCTACGGGCCTTACCGGCTAAACTTCCCCGGCCGCGCTGGCTGCCAGCCACCAACCATGCACTAACTTTTATTCACGCCCGCCTGCTGACTTTGCGCCCGCAAACGTCGCGCGGTTTTCGGATCCACAGTTAACGGCCGATAGCATTCGAGCCGGTCGCCGTGGGTAAGCACAAAGTCGAGACTCTTGAGCTGCCCAAATACGCCCACCGCCCGGGTATCAATCTGCCACTCAGCACTTGTCGGCGTATTGCTCAGCAGACTCAGGGCGTCGGCGATGGTGGCCCCTTCGAGCAGCGCCAGAGTCACCTGCTGTTGAGCGTCAGGCAGCGCATACACTGCTTCAATGTGCATGCTTGCTGGTTCTTGTGTTGGTTTGTCTATTGCTCTGGCTCCTGCCGATTCGGCTGACTATCTGCCGGGCGCATCAGGCATCGGAAGAAACTGCCGACGTGCCGATGCGCTGCACGAAGGCATCGACCATGCGGTCGGCTGCACGTTGGGCAATGGGTTCGATGAGGCGCGCGAGTAGGCCACTGGCGACAAAGTCGAGCTGCAGTTCGACCCGGCAGCCCTCCTCGCCCAACGCTTTGAAGCGCCATTTACCCTGCAGCCGCTCAAATGGCCCGCTTTGCAGCGCTACCTCAATGGCTTGGTCTACTGTCCCTATATTTAGAGTCTCGAACTGATAGGTTGCGCCTGCCTTGCTGACCGTCACTTGGGCTTCTACTTCCTCGACGGTTGCCGAAACGTGTCGGCGCTGCAACACACTTACTGCCTCGCAGCTCGGCAGAAATTCAGGGTAGCGTTGTATGTCGGCGACCACCTCGTAAGCACGCGATACCGGTACCAACAGCAGACAGGAGCGCGCAATTTCGGTCACTGCCACAGACCCGACAACAGCGGCCATATGGTGCTGGTAAAGACTGCCAGAACACCGAGCGGCGCGATAATGCCGGCGACCACTCGCCAAGCCCAACCAATAGCCGTGCTGTGAATACCCAGCTGGCTGTCGAGCATGCCCTTGGGCAACAGCCAAACCGCAAAGAAGGTGATTAACATGCCGCCGAGGGGCAGCAGAATGTTTTGCGAGAAATAATCTACGGTATCGAAGAATGTAAGACCGCCAATAAAGGTGACATCGCTCCAGATGTTGAACGAGAACACCGTACCGAGGCCCAGCGCCCAGCAAATGACGCCCAAGCTAATGGCTACCCGTTGACGCTTGGCATTGTACTCCTCAACCAAGAAAGCCAGCGCTGGTTCGGTGAGTGAGATGGCCGAGGTGATGGCGGCAAAACTCAGCAACAAGAAAAACAGCGCGCCAAAGACGCTGCCTAGGGGCATCTGGCCAAAGGCCAGCGGCAGGGTAACAAAGGTCAGACCCGGGCCTTGTGCCACTTCCAGACCGTTGGCAAAGACAATGGGGAAAATGGCCAGACCCGCAGCGATGGCAATTACCGTGTCCAACGCCGCTATGGTGAACACTGTAGACCCCAGATTGGCATCGTCGGGCACGTAGGAGCCATAGGCCATCATGGTGCCCATGCCCAAACTGAGGGTGAAGAAAGCCTGCCCCATGGCGATCAGCCAAGAGTCGGCGGTCACCGCCTGCCATTTCATATCAAACATAAAGGCAAAGCCCTGATCGAAGCCGCCGGAGTTAAAGCTGTAGACCAACAGGGCGATAAGCAGCAAAAACAGCAGCGGCATAAACCAGCGAATGGCGGCCTCCAACCCCTTGGTTACCCCGCGGCCGACAATCCAAATGGTCAGAATCATAAAACCGGTTTGGTAGGCGATAAGCTCCATGGGACTGGCAAGAAACTCGTCGAAGGTTGCTCCAACCATTTGCGCCGACGCACCATCAAAGCTGCCGCTGGCGCTGGCCCATATGTAGCTGACCGCCCAGCCAGCAATAACCGCGTAGTAGGAAAGAATCAAAAATCCGGCCAGCACGCCCATCCAGCCCAGAATAGACCAACGCTGACTGCGGCCAGCCTGCTTGGCGAGCTTGCGCATGGTGTGAATAGGACTGGAGCGGCCCTGCCGCCCCATCAGCACCTCGCTGACCATAATGGGAATACCCACCGCTGCGATGCAGACCAAGTAGATAAGCACGAAGGCCCCACCGCCATTTTCGCCAGCGATATAGGGAAATTTCCAGATGTTGCCAAGGCCGACGGCAGAACCGGCGGCGGCCAACACAAAGAGCCAGCGGCTAGACCACCGTTGCGGCGCTGTGGACGAAGATGATGTGGCCATGCGAACCCCTTCCATGAGACTGCCAAAATTGTACTACTGAAACTGCCCTGCATGGCGACAATACGGCGTAATGCGAAGTGCACGGTATACGTACAGCACCTGGCAGGACTGGGATATACTGCGCCGGACTTGCACGCCCCCCACAGTCGGACACGCCAATGGCCAAGTCAGGAAAGAAAACCAGCCCCGGCAGCATTGCGCAAAATCGCCGCGCGCGACACGACTACTTTATTGAAGATAAGTTTGAAGCGGGCGTGATGCTGATGGGCTGGGAGGTCAAGAGCATCCGCGACGGCAAAGTACAGCTGGCAGAAGCCTTCGTGCAGATTCACAAAGGCGAAGCCTACTTAGCGGGTTGCACTATTACCCCACTGCTGAGCGCATCCACCCATGTGATCGCCGAACCCCAGCGCATGCGCAAACTCTTGCTGCACGCCAAGGAACTGTCGCGCCTGTTCATTGCCAGCCAGCAAAAAGGTTACACCATTGTACCGCTGGCGCTGTATTGGAAGGGCAACAAGGTGAAGTGTGAAATCGCCATGGGCAAGGGTAAAAAGCAACACGACAAGCGCGACGCCAGCCGCGACAAAGATTGGGCGAGGGACAAGCAGCGCTTGTTCAAAGTCAGCCGCCAGTAACGGCCATGGCGATCAGTTAACCGGTATGCGCGCGTCGCCAAGCCACCATTTCAATGGCGGCGACTGCGGCCTCTATGCCTTTATTAAATTCATCATCTGAACTGCGGTCGATGGCCTGCTGCTTGTTAAACACCGGCAGAATCTCCACCACCACCGGCCGACGAAAGTCGTGCATAACCGACCCCAACCCGCGCATCGACTCAGTGCTAATCATCTCAAAGTGCAGGGTATCGCCCTTGATGATGACGCCAAAACAGATTATCGCGTCTATGGCGAAAGCGCTGTCTTCGGCCAGCAAATCCCGAGCTGCCAGAGGCATTTCCAGAGAACCGGGCAAGGTATGCACTTGGATGTCGGTGTAACCGGCGCTGCTAAGCACTTTTTGGCAAGCCTCGCTCATGCTGCCCACAAACTCTGGATACCACTTGGACTGTAGAATACAGATACGGCCAGGGTTCTCTATTGCTGCAAGCGCTGAGACATCGACAACAGTTCTCATTCAGGCAACGCCTTTCGCCGATTGCTCGGCCACAACCACCCAAGCGCCAGACTGCGCATGCAGCTGTAATCGCCCAGCCTGAGCGAGCGCGTCGCAATCAGCGCGAAGCTGCCAAACAGGAACTGGCGCATTGCCCGCACGCAACGCGTCAGCGACCTCGCCAACACGCACCAAGCCGTCGCCCGATGCGGCAAGACCTTCCATCACCGCGAACACGTTCTCGATGCGTCTAGAATCTACACTCATGCGCTCAACTACTCCGAATAACAACGCGATTTTGTACCAGAAAGCACTCTAGGCCGCCACAGCGCATATGCCATGAAGGCAATGGACCATGTGGACTGGTCAGCCGCAAAACTCAAGCCATCGGTTGGGAACATGTTATGCTTGCGCGCAATTGAACAACGTAACGACAGGGAGCTGAACAACAGCGAACATCCCGATTGAAACATTACCCATGTGTTAAGAGTCAGGTGAGGCCGCAGGCAACACCCAAACGACATTGGGGGCGACTTGGTTTCAGGACGCGTCCGCGTCGAAAGTTCTTCTTTCTTCGCTGACGCAGAGTGAGGCTTCGTCAAAGCCCAAACGACATTGGGGGCGACTTGGTTTCGACGCGGGTATCAAAGTTTGCGGTGCATGCCGAGAGGGTAGTGACTCTCGTAAAACAATCGCTGTAACT
>JAACDW010000160.1 GCA_009936775.1 Pseudomonadota bacterium | reverse complement strand
GCTGCGGCTTGCTGCAAAAAGCGCTGCGGCTTGCTGCAAAAAGTGCTGCGGCTTGCTGCAAAAAATAGCTGCGGCTTGCTGCAAAAAAAAGCTGCGGCTTGCTGCAAAAAAACTACGGCTCGATTCAAGAAATGAGCTCCTCGCGATAGTGCTTGGAGGAAAACCAAAAATGCACTACCCCCCAGCCCATAACGCTAATACCCGCTGCCATGGCATAACGCAGACTGTCGTTGCCAAAGGTTGGCGCCAGGTAATCGCTGAGCATGCCCACCAACAGTGGCCCTGCCCCAGCGCCTACTAGGTTTACTGCAAGCATCAGCATGGCAACCCCCATGCCGCGAACCGCCGGGGGCAACACACTTTGCAGACTGGAAAGCACAAATCCCCCGGTGAGGTTAAAGATCAGCACCGCTAAGAACAGCGCCACTGTCGCTGCCGATACGCTGGGAATTAAAAACATGAACAGGTAAATGGGTACCAAACAAGCAAAGCCGATGGTGGGCAGCCACAACTCCCAGCGCCTGTCGCGTCTGCTCAGAGTGGGTCCAATGGCCACCCCTAGAGCCGCACCTACTAGCGCACCGATGCCGCCGGCGGTGCCAAGTAGCAAGCCTACTCCAGCCACATCCAAGCCATGGCTGCGCATAAAAAATGCCCCTAACCAAGCGCTAGCACCGGAGCCGCAAAAGGATACGATGGCGAAACCAATCAGCAAATGTACCACCGTGCGGCGCGCTAGTACCGCGGCTATCGCCGACCACCAATTTTTCGGGGTTACTGCTACGGTGTCTACGCTGGTAAAGCGTCCGCGTTGTGGTTCACGCATGGTGAAGCCGATCAGCAAAGCTAACAGCACACCGGGAATGCCCATTGCAATGAAGGCTCCACGCCAAGAATAAGCCTCGGCAACCAGGCCGACGGCAATCAAGCCTAGCCAACTGCCGGCAGCAATGCTGACCTGCATCCAACTCATACCGCGGGTCCGTTGTTCCGGAGCGTACAAGTCGCCGATCAGCGAGTTTGATGCTGGGAAGCCGCCTGCTTCGCCAATACCCACAAAGACCCGGGTCAGAACCAATTGTAGGAAATTTGCCGCTGTCCCGGCCACGGCGGTGGCAATGCTCCAAACAGCCAAGCAGATGGCTAACAGACGCGTGCGATTTCCCGTATCTGTCAAGCGCGCCAGCGGAATGCCAAAGAGTGCGTAGGTCAGAGAAAAGGCAATTCCTGTCAACAAACCGATTTGCGCATCCGTCAGTGCCAAGTCTGCCTTGATCGGTTCCACCAAAATGGAAAGACCTGCACGATCGAGGTAGCTGAAAAAACTGGCGCCACAAATCAGCGCCGTGGAATAACCAACGCGGGCGGGCGTAAGCGTCTTACTTTCAGTTCGGTCGGTTTCACTCATGCAGTTAGGTCTTCGCTAATTGGGCCGGGGTTGCTGTGAGGCCCTACCCCATGCGCATGCCGCCGGAGATCGTAATAGTTTGACCCGTCATGCCGTCAGATTCTGCGCTCGCCAAATAGGTCGCTATTGGTGCGATTTCATTGACCTGCAACATGCGCCCCATGGGGATTTGGGATTCTATGGCGGTTTGAAACTCATCCTTCGCCATACCTGTAGCAGCCATCTGTTGCTGGGCGTTGCGGATGATGTCGGTTTCTACAATACCCGGGCAAATTGCATTGACGTTGATATGGTTCTTGGCGTTTTCCAACGCCACGCACTTGGTCAAACCGACCACTGCGTGCTTGGAAGCGTTGTAGGCCGCTTGATTCATGCTCTCCCATTTGCCTGCTGTGGAGGAAATGTTAATGACCTTGCCGCGCCCGAGCTGCTGCATATGTGCGATGGCCATCTGAGTTAGCTGGAATACCGAGTACACGTTGATTCGCATCAAGCGATCAAATTCCTCCATAGCGTAGTCGGTGAAGGGTCTGCCGATATGAATACCCGCATTGTTCACCAACACATCAAGTTCGGGATGCTGCGCAACTGCGAAGGCGAACAAGTTACTGATTGCGGACTCACTGGCAACGTCCGCCACGCAGTAAGATACCGCGACGCCATGCGCCTCAAGTGCACTTTTTGCCTCAATCAGGGCTACCTCATTGGTCGCACTGATAACAAGATCTGCCCCTTCCCGCGCAAAAGCCTCGGCAATCGCGTAGCCAATGCCCCTGCTTGCGCCTGTAATCAATGCCGTGCGGCCCTGCAGTCGCTGACTGCTCCTTCCTTGCTCTGCGCTCATCGCTGATTTTTCCTAAACCCATACTTCTAAATTGTTTGCCCGGCCAATATCCCGAGTCAGTTTTAGTTCAAGCAATTCGCTCATATCACAGGCAGCGAGCATCTGCCTTACCTCAGCCTGATCAAGCGCAGACATTGCCGCGAATGCATCTTGCATTCGTTTCAGCAGATAAAAGCGGAACGGCTGCGCCTCGGTGCTGATTACGCTGTCGCCGACGCTGAATTGACATCGCCCCAGCCCCCGCGCAACTTCAGTGCCAGCTGGCGTGTCGGGGTTGGCGGCAAGCCATTGGTTAATCACCGCACAAGCGGCTCGACTCTCAGGCACAAGATCTGTAGCGAAATGTTTTAGCGCATCAATCAGCGTTGCGGGAACTTCATCGTGCGGCAGATAGTCGGCATCTTTGTTTGCAAATTCACCGACATCGGGCTCAGGTCGATTCATGCGTTCAGTCCAACGAAAAAGTCTCACCGCATGTTTTTGCATCAGCGCTAACGGCGCTGGGTCTCGACCTAAGTGACCATATAAAGGCGCCATCATGCCAAAATCACCGCGGCAAGGTTTGCCGCCCAGAAAGTACGGATACTGAGCAAAATGCGCATTCAACTTGCGTAGGGTTGTTAGGTGATAGGACTCTATGAACTGGTAATTTTCTGCGCTGACGCCCCAAGCGGGGTTCACTTCTCTCTTGATGAAGGCCATACGTTCCTTGGCGGCTTGTTCAACATCGTCACCGCTGTAGATCGTCTGGAAGTGAAAGCGCATGAACTCGTCGTTGTCGCTATCAAAGTTCCAGCGGTAGTGCATGCACGGCCGTAGCATGCCCTCTGCGCCCATGACATCGAGAATCTGGCTAACAATCGTTTGTTTCGGTGTTCGGGGCGAAAAGCCTTCCTCGTTGAGTGCTTCGAAATGGTCGATAATCGCCACGCCGTCACGAATCACATCACCGTTGGCAAACTCAATGGTTGGGATACCGCGTCGATTGCCCGCCTTGGGCAGCACTGTGTCATAAAAATGTTCTGAGGCATGAGGCTCCTCGCGGTAGTCGATGCCCGCCTTTATTAGGTAGCTACGCGCTCTACCGGTGAACAGGGAGAAAGGCGCACCATATAATACGATGGGTTCCATGCAGGTTCCTTAGCTATACAACAATGGGGTCCGGTTAATTGCCGGACAATCCGGGAATTTCACAAAAGAAGTCGTTATCGACTTTAACGCTGACGGCGGCATTGGCATTGGCGGCACCGCCCCAATTCGGCATGACCATGGAATACAGGCCACTGCCACCGGCCACCATCACTAAAATGTTCTCAGGGGCTTTGAACGCCGGGTAGGTGCCTTCTGGATCGTCTTTAAAGGCCGAACCAAATTCGCCGCCGTAACGGATGTGCTCGGTCTTCGCAAAATGGGTCAGTTCCCACAACCGCTGCTGAATCGATTCGCGGCTGAAGTCAGAGCGCGCCAAAACGCTAGCATGCTTGGGACCCAAGCAAACTAAGGCACTGCCCTGAGCAAAGATGTGGTTATTGGTCGCTAAGTTCGCCAGCCCTACAGAGAGGATATACAGTAGTTTGTCCGCATCCTCGGGGTCATCGGCATTGTCGCTGTACAACACCGAATGGGGCGCCTCACAGCCTAATAAGGTAACGACGCTATCCGCTGCATCGAAGCCCAAACTGGTATGCAGTGGCGGGAATGGCGAGTCCTCTTCTGCTTCGGCTAAGCAGTAACTGAATTTGCCGGGGTGGCCACGTAAGGCCATATCCGAGACACCCGGGCGTCCGCCACCGATGTTGATGAGGCACAACCGCAACGCACGACCTATGCTGGCATTAGCGCGATGCCCTGGCCCCAAGGCGCCATAACCAGACGCCACTGGGCCACAGTCTTGACGTGCTGGGCCGTTTACAATGATCAGTGGCGCGGTGCAATGTGTTGTCGCCTGCAGTTCTGCTAGGTCGAATTTGGGGTCCGCAGCTGCCTTCACAGCGGCAATCAGCAGCGGCATGTAGTCGGGTTTGCAGCCTGCCATAACAGCGGCCGCGGCAACCTTTTCCACCGTGGCCCGCCCCATGGCCGGACCTAATTCGCCCAGCACCATGTCGGCATCTTGTCCGCAAGACAGGACAAAGTCATGCACGCGTTTCTCTGTTGGGATAATGACCGGTAGGCCGTCTGTGCATTGCAACTCATGCAGCAGTTCTAGGGCGTCTTCCTCGCTTTGCGCTTCGAGGTATTTCGTCGCTGTGTTCATTGCGCCAACCTTTGCATAATGGATGCCACCACTGCTGCTGCAACCTCTTCTCGGTAGGCCTCGCCCATACCAGCTATGGGATGCGGCAGCTTAACTCTGGGCAAATCGGGCATGCCTAGGGAGCGCGCCACAAAATTCCCTTGCTCCCAAAACTCTTCTGTCACTAAGGACACCACTGGCATGCCTTGTCTTGCCAACTTCACGCCGTCACGCACGGTGCCGGTAGTGCAGCTGCCTCAGTGGCCATAGGCCGCAATAGTGACCTGACAGCGGTCTAGAATTTCTGCCGCCATATCATCGCTAACCTCAACACCCGCGTTACCCTTATTCCAAACCAAGGTTTGAATACTGGGAATATGCTGCTGAATCGCTGCTCCCACCGCTCGAACAAAATTCTCTGAATCAGGAAAACCGTTCGCCAGCAAACCGACGGTTGTGCCTGCGGACGCTTCGGCAGTGAGATCTTTTGACAGCGTATAGGGCTCTATGGCCGTAGCGGTGTCACCTCTTGGATCAATAAACTTGAACATAAAAATTCCCTCGTATTTCGCAGCATAAAAAATTCAATAGGTTACTTTGCGGGCGGGCAGTTCTGACGATCAAACTCTTCGTTCCGCCATGCGCCGGGCAAAACCAACAATAGAGCTGAGCGTTTCGTCAAATAGCTCTGGCACCAGGTCTGGCATGGCCAAATCAACCACATGAATCGCTCCGCCAATGGTGCGAGAGAATGCGGCCACTCCGGCTGCTTGCAGTTTCTTAGCGTAGACCACGCCATCGTCGCGAATCAAATCAAGCTCATAATTGGTGATGATATGAGGTGGCAGCCCGCGTAACACCTCGGGCGTCGCCTGATAGGGCCATGCCTGCGGATTGTGCTGATGTTTGTGCTCCGGGTCATATACTCGGCTCATGGCACGAGTCATCCCCAGTGTGCCTTGATAACCCTCGTTCTCCCGCCAGGACAACAGCTCTGGCGGGATGCTGCCATAGTATCCAAAGATCTGCGGCGCAATGGCAAAGACACCGTCGATGGCCTCTATCCAGCCCTCCATATTGGCTTTAATTGCGCTAGCGGTAACCAGATTACCGCCTCCCGATTCACCGGTAATGATTAGCGACGACACCTGTAATTGCGAGCGCCGTGCATGCACCCATCGCACCGCACTAGCACAGTCGTTGAGTCCCGCAGGAAATGGATGATTGCCCAGTGCCCCGCCGCTGTTTCTAAACTGTATGCCAACCACCAGCAGCCCTTGGCTCGCCATGCTTTTACGCCAACGCTGATTACCTGGTGCTTGGGCTTGGGTAAAAGCCATACCGCCGCCATGCATGTGTACAACACAGGGGCGAGGCCCCAGCGTTTGCCTTGGCTCGTCGATATACAGATCTATGGCATAGCCTTCTTCTCCCTCAATGGTCTCTATTGTGGATACCACGTCTGGGAAGGCTGGCATTGCCGCCAGTTCCGCCGCATGTTGCGAGGCCAGCATAGCTTCCATTCCAGCGACCCAATCGAGACACTCCTCGTAGGGGGAGTCCTCGGTCACCGGCGGCACCGCTGTCGCCATGCCGTGCGCGGGCATATTTGCCAACAGTTGTGCTAGACGTGGGTCCAAGCGCGGGTCTTCAGGCATGGTTAGATCGGGATCACCCAACCGCCCGGGTAGCGTAGCGCTATCCTGCTCAGGCATGGTTAACAGGGTCCAGAGTATTGCGCCTGGTCACAAAACAGGCAATTGCAATTGCAAGTCCTAGCAGCAGGGGCGGAATAGCCCCCGCTGCCGTGGCGTAGCCCCGGCCGCTGCAGATTGTCGCGGCGGGGCATACCAAGGTTATGGCGCTTTGCCAGTACCATTGGCCTAACGGTTACCAAAGAATCGAGTCAATTCCAAGCCAACCTGACGAGGCATATTCCATGTGCCTTGACGCCCATAAGTGGTGTTTGAACCTTGAATGTTCGTAACGTATGCCTCATTGGAGACGTTGCGCGCAAACAAACGCAGTCCAAGCAGGTTATCGGCACTGGTCCAGTTCAGGTTGAGATTAACAATGGTATAGGGGTCGGTTGAGTCTTTCTTTTGATTAAACTCACGGAAGAAAACTCGAGACCTGTAGCTGCCGTCTAAACTGAGCGCGAGGCTGCCGCCGCCTTGTAGCTCAGTGCTGTAGGTAACACTAAGGTTAATGCTGGTATTTGGCGCATAGCTGAGCGGGTTACCCTTATTCTGCAGGGCACCAAGCTCTGCTCTTAGCGTATCAACATTCAAAAAATCACCGTATTCAGAATCCAGCAAGGTCACGCCGGCGTTAACCGCCCAACTGGCGTTTAATAACGACGAGACTTCTACTTCCAGGCCCTGAATCTCAGCGTCGCCAGCATTGGTAATAACACCCTGAACTCCGATCACTTGGAGCACTTGGAAGTCCTCATAATCGTATTGAAACGCAGAAGCGCGCAAGGTTGTGAGGCCATCGGCGAAAGTCGCCTTGTAGCCAATCTCGACCGCATCCACGGTTTCAGGTTTCCAAGGCGCGTTGCAATCCGAAGCGTTGACGCCGCCAACCTTGAAACCCTCTGAATAGGTCATGTAGGCCATGGCGGTGTCGGTGAGATCGTACTCTGCAGATGCCCGGATGGTGTTTTCGGCTTCATCCCACTCCTGTACGAACAGATCAGCACCACATGGCGCAAAGACCGGCACCGGCCCATCAGGAAATTGCGCGCTGATAACAAACGCGTGGCCTTCTACTTTGTCTTCCGATGTACGTCTAATACCCGCACCAAGCCGCAGATCGTCGCTCACTGACCAAGTGACGTCAGCAAATACCGACTTCGACTCAGTATCACACAGCGGTTCTTGGGCATCGATTTGAATCGGCACAGGCAGTGGGAACAGCGCAGGGATCGGGAAATCGAAAAATAGACGGCTGGAGCGCTCATCATCCATGTAATACAGACCAGCAATCCAATCCAAGTTGCCGGTTGAACCAGAGATGTTCAGTTCTTGGGTAAAGGTTTTGTTTTGAGCTGTGCGCAAACGATCAAACAGACCAATGCTGGTGCCGTCGGCCGGATTACTAAATTCGTCTGCCCAATCTTGGTAGGCGCTAATGGATTTCACCAACACGCCACCGATATTCCAATCCAGCGTCAGGCCCATCATTTCGTATTCGCGATCAGAATCCGACAGACCTGGATTGTAAATTCGTCTTGGCTCTTCAGTGAACCTGACATCAGAGGGATTGGCTCGTGGATCCGCGCTAGGCAGTCCTGAAGCCACACCCAGAGCGTAGTGTTCGTGGATGATCGGCCAATGGTCCCAAGCGCCTTCGGAGGCGCTGCGCCCATAGGTGAAAGTCGCGTCGAGATTTTCAGCGAGTTGGGCGTTCACAATCAGGCGCATGTTGGACTTTTCGCCCTGCATCAAGTCGTCCCAGCCGGGCTGAAGATTTTCGATCCAGCCGTCGCCTGCGTCGAGGAAATTGGCAGCCAAACGAACTTTAACGCGATCGCCTACCGGGCCGCTGATCATGCCCTCTACTGTAGTGTGGTCGTACTCGGCGAAGCCTGCTTTGACATAGGCCTCGAACTCTTCTGTGGGCTGCGCTGAAATAAAGTTAATCGCACCGCCAACGGAATTACGACCGTAAAGTGTACCCTGCGGGCCACGCAGCACCTCAACCCGTTCAAGATCGAGTTGCGACAGAGCTGCGCTGGAACCCACAGCTTGGATAATGCCGTCCAAACTCACCATAACGCCCGGGGCGTCAGCGAATTCGCCGATACCGCGGATGGCTACCTGTCGGCGCCCAAGAAACTCCCCATACTGCAGGCTTGGAACCAAATTCTGTATATCCGCAATGTCGGTTATTCCCTTGTCGCGTAAGTCCTCCGCAGTCAGCGCGCTGATAGCCGCTGGTGTTCGCATCACGCTTTCTGTTCTGCGTAGTCCCGTAACAATTACTTCTTCGATTTGTCTATTTTCGGTAGCTCCGACATCGCTGTCCTCTGCATATGCAGAAAACATCGGCGAGGTGGCCAAGAGAACACCCGTACCTATCATCAGTTTCTTGATTTTCATCCCAGATCCTTAGTCTTTCTCTCCATCTTCGCAACCTCTTGTCGTAAGAGGGACACGACCCCGGACACGCAGACACGCACAAATGCCGATGGCAACCGTGCAGGCTACAACGCGCATCCAGCGATAAATGTAAGTTTGGATTTATAAATAGTCAACTATATTTAAAACCAATGTCGCTGAATCAATCTATGATGCATAATCGGATTTCACAGCCAATCACGG
>JAACDW010000159.1 GCA_009936775.1 Pseudomonadota bacterium | reverse complement strand
GGTTTTTGTTCTACTGCCCTCCCAGCCCATTCGTTTTCGGCTTGGTGCTTTGCGCAAGGGGTTGTTGCTGCAAATACTCAAGCAAGGATCGCTGGCGGCTACCCAATCGATCATGACAGTAGTCTATGCCTTGGTGACCACCATTATCTTTAGTGGCTACGGTACCGACTGGCTGGCAGGGTTTGGCCTAGCCGTGCGCTTAGAACTGATTATGGTGCCAGTGATTTTCGGCATTGGGGCATCGATGATCGCCATTGTCGGTGCCTATGTGGGGGCGGGCAGGCGCGCCGAAGCCATCGCTATCGCTTGGCGCGGCATCGCTGTAAACGTCACTCTGATCGGTTCGCTAGGTCTGTTACTCGCAGTATTTCCGGGCATTTGGTGCACCCTTGTCGGCAGTGATGCCGCGGTCATCGGTAGCTGCAATCGCTCGCTGCAGGTGGTGGCGCCAACCTACGCGTTCTTTGCGCTGGGACTGAGCTGTTACTTAATTAGCCAAGCCTTGAACACGCTGACCTTTCCGGTGCTTGGAGCCCTGGTGAGACTGCTCGTTGTTGCGTCAGGGCTGTATTGGGTGAGCGCAACCACGGCCATCGACCACGCGCTTTATTTGGTGGCTTTGGCCGCAATAATTTATGGCGTGGTGGTGGCCGTCGGCTTGCGTACGGGACCTTGGCGGCCTGAGGCCACTGCTCGATAGCGCACCTGCGCGATAACGCCCATAAATGGGCTCAGGCCGGGATTAATTTCCCATTTTCATGCTGCCCAGAAAATCCATCTTGCCAATGGACACACCTTGTTGGCGCAAAATATCGTATGCGGTAGTGGCGTGGAAGTAGAAGTTGGGTAGCGAGAACGATAGGACGAAGTTTTCCGCTGTAAATGGCAACTCGTTGCTGCCGAGCTTGAAGATAATGGGGTTGCCCGCCAGTGCATTGATCGCCTCAGGGGTTTGGGCCTGCATCGTGGCGAGGCTAGACTCGGTCATCGCCAGTAGTCCGTCATAGTCCATGCGCTCGTAACCAACGGGGGGAAGAAATTCACCACTGCTCAAGGACGCAATAGTTTTAGCGGAGTGGTGGTTTAGCGAGACCACCTGAAAATGAAAGTCCGCCATATTCTCATGCAGAGAGGTCTCAACAATTTTGGCCAGATCAATACCCTGTTCGTTGCAAAAGTCTTTGCCCTTTTGTAAGAAATTAATGGCGCTTCCTAACACTTGGGAATAGGAGCCAACGGTAAGGTCAAAGAGTGAAGTAGACATCTGATTTTTTCCTATGTGTTAGGGCCATGTTGTTGTTCGGAAAGGTCGAGGCCAGCCCGCGTCTTACTGCTTTAGCGCGCGCAAGCTGCAATATTTGAAGAGGCTGACGAAGCGTACAAAATTTTAGTCGCCCAGCGCCACCTCGTCGAGTTACCAAGACAGCATCCGCTGGCTGGAGTGTAGCTGCGCATTATTTTGGTGCGCTAGTGCGCCATATACGGGCGCGATCAATGGGGTCAAGTAAACAAAGCCTGCGCCCAGATTGCGAAATCCTGGTCGACGACTGCTGGAGCTGCGGTGGCTTTGCTCACAGCAGCTTGGCTGCCCTGGCCGGTGCTCAGCGAAACCCCGCCAGGTAACGAAAAACGACCGAGCTGGCCCGCAGGTCGAATGAATGAGCGCGTGCCGACCACCACGACCCGAGGACGCAAAAACGAATCTACAAATGCCAGTTAGTGGCTCGGTTATTGCAGGATTATGTCATCGGAATTACGTGAGCGAACTGAGCTAAGCCACCGCTGAACTCATAGACCGTGTGATGGATCTAGCATTAATGATTGTGACACTGGTGATAGCAGGTGCCATGGCGGGACTGACAGCCGGTCTTTTTGGTAACGGCGGTGGTTTCGTTGTCGTGCCCGCGTTGCTTTTTGTTTTCAGTTTACTGGGCTATCAAGGCGACTCGCTTATTTATTTGGCGGTGGGTACGTCCCTGGCGACCATTGTCGTTTCGTCGTTTCGCGCTGCGATCACGCATCATAAGCTCGGTGCCGTGGACCGTGACATGCTGCGTAACTGGGCGCCCTGGCTGGCGGTCGGCGTGGCTTTCGGGGTTTATTTTGCTTCTACTACCGATGCTCGCGGCTTGTATCTGATTTTTGCTGGAGGGGTGGCTCTTTACTCGTGCTACTTTTTGTTTCCACGCATGTTCGATCGTTATTCTTTTGAGGATCTGCCGCAAGGATTGCCGCGAGCGTCTATCGCAACCTGCCTAGGTGGGTTTTCCGCGCTGCTAGGCATTGGCGGTGGTACTCCCACAGTGATCACCATGACCCTATGCGGGCGCTCTATTGTCCAAGCGGTTGGTACCGCAACCGGCGTGGGTTTCATTATTGGATTGGTGGGCAGTCTGGGTTTCGCCCTTATCGGGTTGCAGCAAGCGTTGCCTGCTGGTCCGCCGGGGTCGATCGGGTTTATCAATCTACCTGCGCTGGCGGCCATTTCTTTTGCTTCGCTGGTTACCGCGCCCATGGGAGCGCGCCTGGCCCACCGCTTGGATGAAACAACCCTGAAGCGGCTGTTCGGCATCTACCTGATTATTGTTTCCGTCACGATGTTCTTAAAGTCACCCTGAAATTGGAGTATGAAATGAAAAGTACCGGTTTTTCTCGACGTTCTTTTTTTGCAGCCTCTGCCGCCCTTGGCGGCAGCGCACTGCTGGCCAGCAAGGCTGTACAGGCTGATGCGAAGCCAGCCATGGCCAAGGTGCTATACGGCCCACCTCCCGGTGTGGCCAAACTTAACGCCAATGAGAACCCTTACGGTCCGAGCCCTGCTGCGTTGAAGGCGATGGCCGAGGCGACATCCAGCGGTGCTTACTATGTCCGCGATTCCTCACAAATGCTGCGCGACATGATCGCCGAAAAGCATGGCCTGACTCGCGATCATGTCATGCTCAGCTCAGGCTCCAGCGGTGTGCTGACCTATATGGCGCTAGCCAGCGCGCAAAACGGTAGCATCCTTGGCCCGGATTTATTCTGGGACACCACTGCCATGATGGGCACCCGCAACAGCGATTTCGGCATCAAACGCCTGGCCAAGCGCCCGGATCTGGCGATTGATCTTGCGGCCATGGAGCAAGCCTTGGGCGACGACGTTGCCATGGTCCATGTGACTAACCCAAACAACCCAACCGGTAGCGCGCTGGAAGCTCAGGCGCTGCGCAAGTTTTGCGTAAAAGCATCTGCCAGCACCATGGTGTTGGTCGACGAGGCCTACAACGAGCTAACCGACAACCCTGATGCCAGCACCATGGTGCCCTTGGTGAAGGAGGGACGTAATGTCGCGGTTGCACGTACCTTTTCGAAAATATTTGGCCTCGCCGGCATGCGTGTCGGCTATCTAATTGCTAAACCCGAAATACTGGAAAACATTGGCCAGTACGGATTGGGTGACTATGGTTTGAATCAAGCCGGTGTTGCTGGTGCGATTGCCAGCTATGGCGATGAAGCCTTTATCGCCTTTTCTAAGGCTAAAATTCTAGAAGGTCGCGAGATGATCGCCGCAGCCATTAAGGAAAATGGTCTGAGTGCTCTGCCATCGCAGACAAACTTTATGTTTGTCAATCTTGGTGCTGGAGACGCGGAAAAATTCCGTGCGGCGATGGCTGCGAGGAATGTACTGATCCGTGGTATTTACCGTGATTACACCAACTGGTCGCGAGTCAGTATGGGCAAAATCGAAGACGTGAAAAGGTATGTCGATGCCTTGCCCTACGCCATGGAAGCTATCACCTAGCATTCTGAGCAGATACTTGGCATTAACAGAAAGGGGCTTCGGCCCCTTTTTTGTGCCCGGGATTCAAGCCCGAGTTCGGAAACTGCGCGCTTGTTCGCTGTGTTCCTCAGTCCCGTCCGCTAGCTCTGGTCTGCGTACTCTCGTGTGCTGAGCCGCGTCTACTGCCTGCTTCGAGCAGGCAATAAAAAAGGGGGCCGAGGCCCCCGTCTCAGGTTCTTCTAAAAGAACACTTACAGCTCTTTACTGGCCTTAATGTACCAACGCGCGCCCTGCCAGGAGATGCCTGACGCAGATGGGTAGATACGACCACAGCAGTAATCGCCGATTTCATCTTCATCTGGGTATTCGTTGAATACGT
>JAACDW010000158.1 GCA_009936775.1 Pseudomonadota bacterium | reverse complement strand
GTTAGCTCTGACCACGCTGCCGCCAAAACTCTGGCCGATGCTTTGATGACCAAGACAGATGCCGAGCAGCGGAATTTTACCGGCGAAGTGGGCAACGGTAGCCAGTGATATGCCGGCCTCGTTTGGGGTGCAGGGTCCGGGGGATATCACGATTTTTTCCGGTGCCATTTGTTCGATGCCGGCGAGGTCGATTTCGTCGTTACGGCGCACGGTTACTTCGGCCCCAAGTTCCAGCAGATATTGGACCACGTTGAAGGTAAAGGAGTCGTAGTTATCAATCATTAAAATCATGACGCACCTTGCGGATTGCTTTGAGCCGGATCGATCAGGCGATTTTCGGCCATGGCTGCGGCGCGAAAAATGGCTCGGCCTTTGTTGAGGCTCTCTTTCCACTCCAGCCTCGGCACAGAGTCGTTAACAATGCCGCCACCGGCTTCGATATACAGGTAGCCGTCTTTAATCACGGCGGTGCGAATGGCAATGGCCGTATCCATGTTGCCATTCCAAGCGAGGTAGCCTACCGCACCGCCATAAATGCCGCGTTTTACCGGTTCCAACTCGTCGATAATTTCCATCGCCCTGACCTTGGGTGCACCGGACAATGTGCCAACGGGTAGGGTGGCGCGCAGCACGTCCATCGCTGACTTATCGGATTGCAGTTTGCCCTCTACCGTGGAGGACAAGTGCATCACATGGGAATAGCGCTCAGTAGCAAACCGCTCGACCACTTGTACCGACCCGGCTTCAGAGACGCGGCCCACGTCGTTGCGCCCAAGGTCGATGAGCATCAAATGCTCGGCAATTTCCTTGGGGTCTGCCTTCAACTCGGCTTCGAGCGCCAGATCCTCAGCTTCGGTATGGCCACGGCGGCGAGTGCCGGCGAGAGGACGATTGGTGATGACGCCGTCCTCTACCCGGGCCAGAATTTCTGGCGAGGAGCTGACGATTTGGAAGTCGTCGAGGTCCATGAAATACATATAGGGCGACGGGTTTAGGCTGCGCAGCGCCCGATACATATTGATTGGCGGAGCCTGAAAGGGAATGTGCATGCGCTGCGCGAGAACAACCTGCCTGACGTCGCCAGCCCGGGGGTACTCTTTGATGGTCTCCACTGCCTCTTTGAATTCGGCCTCGCCAAATTCCGACTCAAAGTCACTTTCGCTCAGGGTTTTATTGGCGCTGCCGTGCTGCAAGCCGCTTACCGGTATGGCCAAGCAAGCCTCGCGCTGTGCCAGTATTTGGCGCATGTTTGCGGCCGCGTCAGGGTCGTCGGCGTCTACTAGGCTGATCATTTTCATGCGGCCCTCAAGGTTGTCGACGACGACAACCTCTTCGCTCACCATCAGCACAATATCAGGTGTATCTAGACGGTCGTTTGCAATACTCGGCCGCAAACGCTGCTCTACGTAACGCACGGTGTCATAGCCGAAATAGCCCACCAAGCCACCAAAAAATCGCGGCAGATCGTCGATACCGCTGACGTCGAAACGACTTTGAAATGCCTCGATAAAGGCTAGTGGGTCATCGGATTCGACTTCTTCGCTAATCTGGCCATCGGTAATTACCTGCACTCGGCGCTCGTTAACCTTAACAATGGTTTTTGCCGGCAGGCCTATGATCGAGTAGCGGCCCCACTTATCGCCGCCTTGGGCCGACTCCAGCAAATAGCTGTAGGGTCCCTGAGCAAGTTTTAGGTAGATCGAAAGCGGTGTGTCCAGATCCGCTAGGGCTTCGTGGACAATGGGAGTACGTCTATAGGTCGAGTATGGGGTGTTCATGTGTGGTTCCGCAGCAATGAAAAAGGGAGTAGCCAAGGCTCTCTACAACCGGATGAAATGGGCCGATTTTAAGCGAGCCGCAAACGCGTCTAGCGTCGCCAGCAACCCCGCCAAAGCTTTTCATTAAGACTGTGGTACACAAAAGACATGGAATGGACCTGTTTCTATTTCGCCGTTTCCAGACGCCATCAAACGCTAGCGGCGGTCATGGAATATCATTAAGAAGGTTATCATGACGCCGCAAAGTTGTGGAGCGCAGCGAGGCCGCCGAAAACGCTAGGTATGGGTCCTCGGCGGCAGTAATTCATCCATACGCTCAAACACCCAAGTAGGCTGAAGGTCGTAGACGTCTTGCCCTTGGTTATAGCCGTCGGCGAAGCAAGCCACATCTACCTTGGCGGCCTTGGCGGCGTTAACGTCGGTGACAGCATCGCCAACCATTAGCGCCGCATCAGTGCAAATTCCTAGCTCGCTCAGGCAAAGCAAAATTGGGTCCGCTGCAGGTTTGGGACGCGGTGCGGTATCGCCGCTGATAACCGTTGCGAAATATCCGTCTAACGATAGGGCCGACAAAAGCGGCAGGGTAAATCTGGCCGGCTTGTTGGTGACCACTGCCAATGGAATGCCTGCATCTGTGAGTTGGTCTAGGGTATCAATGACCCCTGCATAGGGCGCACTGGTATCAGCGATATGGGCTTCGTATTGATCTAAAAATGCTTGCAGCAACTGGTCAACTGCGCTGTCATCGAGTTCGATGTCATAGTGTTGGAGGGCTTGTGTTAGCGAAAATCTGGCGCCAAGACCAATCCAGTTGCGGGCTTGCTCGGTGCTGACGCCGGGCAGCCGAGCCGCGCGCAGGCTGGCATCCAAGGCACCCCCAAGGTCGGGCGCGGTATCGACCAAGGTGCCGTCAAGGTCGAATAAGTACGCTGCATAGAGCCGAGTTGGTTTCGTCACGCGTCGGCAATTTCGTCGCGCATGGCGCTAATGGTGGCGGCATAGTTGTCCGCACCAAATATCGCGGTGCCAGCAACAAAGGCATCCGCGCCAGCTGCTGCCGCTGCGCCTATGTTGTCGATTTTGATGCCGCCGTCGATTTGTAAGCGAATATCTCGTCCGCTGGCGTCAATCATCTGCCGCGCCTGACGCAGCTTTTCGAGGCTCGACGGGATGAAGGCTTGCCCGCCAAAGCCGGGGTGCACAGACATGATGAGCACTAGGTCCAGCATATCGATAACGCCTTCCAAAACACTCAGCGGTGTCGCTGGGTTAAACACCAATCCGGCTCTCGCTCCGCCTTCATGAATCATGCTCAAGGTGCGGTGCAGGTGCTCGGTCGATTCAGGATGCACGGTAATATAGTCCGCGCCAGCGCCGAGAAAATCTTCTACGAGCCGATCTACCGGCTTGACCATCAAGTGCACGTCGATACAGGCGTCGATACCGGTCTTGCGCAACGCGTTCAGAACCAGCGGCCCGACGGACAGATTCGGTACATAGTGATTGTCCATCACATCGAAGTGAATGGTGTCCGCTCCTGCCGCCAGCACGTCGGCTACCTCATCGCCTAAGCAGGCAAAGTTGGCAGCTAAAATGGAAGGACAAATCCAAGGTGGCGCAGGTAGGTTCATAGCGGTGTCCGATTTCGAAAAGCTTATGTTAACCGAGCTTGCAGGGGATGCGTGGGTTTTCGCATGCCAAGCCTACACGTAGCGCTTGTCGCCTGGTGTCTTAGGTCGTATCGAGGCTCGCGTTGGCCCGGCGGTAATCTTCCGGGGTGCCAATGTCGATCCACTGACCGTGGTGAATATGTGCGCCAACGCGTTGGTTGGCTACGGCGTCAAACAGCAGGTCGCGCAGGGAGAAAGCGCCCGCTGGCGCAAACTGAAATAGATCAGCGTGAATAAGCGCCACGCCCGCGTAAACACAGTCGCCGCCTCTGGCCACCACGCGGTCTTCGTAGCAAACGAAATCGCCGTGCGCCCGACTTTGGGGTTTCGGCACTAAGACCAAGTGGGCAAGGTCGCCAGCTTTGAGTTCCGTAGGTAGCGTCTGCAGGTCAAAGTCGCTGTAGATGTCGCCATTGCACAGGACGAATACCTCATCCTTGAGTAAGGGCAGAGCTTTTTTGATACCTCCGCCAGTTTCGAGCAGTTCTGCTTCTCGACTGTACTGAATACTGACGCCCATCTCTGCGCCGTTGCCGAGGGCGGCCTCAATTTGTCCGCCAAGATGATGGGTGTTGATCACGATCTGGCTGATACCAGCTGCTTTCAGGTGCTCTATCGTATGCAGAATCAGCGGTTTGCCAGCAACAGGTAACAGGGGTTTTGGCGTGCGGTCGGTTAACGGTGCTAAGCGTGAACCTCGGCCGGCAGCTAGGACCATGGCCTTCATTGCGCACGCTCAGAATGCGATGTCAGCAGAGCGTGGTTTTTCGCCTCTTCAGCCCAGCTTGCCAGACGCATGGAGAGCGAAGAAAGGTCCGGGTAGCTTGCGGCCAATGCGGCCGCGCGCTGCCAAACAGCAGGAATATAGCGCAGGTGACTGGACTTGCTATCGCGCAGATACAGGCGCGCAAAGATACCAACGGCCTTGATTTGACGCTGTATTGCGCAGGCGTCATGCCACCATTGGATCTTCGCATCGGGATAGGCTGCAAGCGTTGGGTGATGGGAGGCAAAGGTTTGCAGCGCGTTAGTAATCAGTGCTTTGTCGTGGCGGTAGTAACAATCTTGCAGCAGCGATGCGGGGTCATAGAGTGCCGGGCCCATGAGCGCATCTTGAAAATCGACCATGCCAATTTGCGCATCGCCATTTGGCGCCTCAGACCAAAGTAAGTTACGGCAGTGATAGTCACGATGTACGCAAACCTGGGGCTGTTCAAGCATGGCTTCGACCAAGGTCTGGCGCGCATTGCTCAGCGTGTCTTGCTCGCCCTTAGACAACCCAAGCTGCATAAGCTCCTGCCCAAACCACCGTGCGCAGAGGTCGAATTCCATCATAAGACGCTCTGCCGAATAGTCTGGCACGGTAGCTGCCGATACTTTTTGCAGCGCAAACAGTGCGGCTAAGGCCCTATCAACAATATGCTGTATCTGCGCCGAGGTCTTGGCGGCGAGGTAGGCATCGGCGAGGTGTAGGGAGCCCAAGTCCTCCATGAGAAAAAAACCACGCGACAAATCCGCGGCCAACAACGCAGGCGTACCTATGCCTGCAAAGGTTTCCGCCAGCGCAACAAACTGCTCATTGTTTTCAAGTTCCGGAGGACTCCACATGGCTACCCAACTGCGCGCCGACGTTGGCTCTAGGAGGCGATGAAACTGTCGGTGACTGGCCTCCACGCGCAACGCCTGCATAACGAAGCTGCCGTTTGCTGCGGATAAGTGCGCTGTCATATCCAATAGCGGGGATTGTTGGCAGCACCATGCGTATAGCTCGTTGGCGATGTTGTTTGACGTTGGCACGAATAGATTATATCCACGAAGACAATTCTTTTATCATGCCGGGATGAAAAACACCCGCTCCCGACTTCGGCTGTTCGCAGCAATTATGCTGTGGTTTACGGCCTGCACCGTTTTGGCCGTTGAGAACCCGATAATTGAGCGGCCGGCAACAGAAGGACTGACGGGCAATGCGAACCTTGGGGCAGCACTGTATCAGCAACGTTTGCAAGCGGGTGCCGCGAATTTTGGTCAATGTTTGGGCAGCTATGTGCTGCCACCACAATTGCTGCTCAAGCAAGAGCCTGGCGAAAGTGTGCCAGCAAAACGTCTGGTCACCGCTGAGCTAAATCAGCTGAGCGCAAACCGTCAGGGCACTGTGCGCTTGCAAGGCGAGGTGGTGATACGTGACGGCGCGCGCACCCTGCTGGCCGAGGAGGTGTTGTACAGCCATGCCGAGCGGCAGCTGCATCTGCCGCAGCAGTTTTTGCTGAAAGACGGTCCTTTGTTGTTGCAAGGTGAGCAGGCGAATTTGCTGCTCGGTGGCGCGGCGCTGGAGCTAGGCGTACTGCAGTGGCTGATGCCAGCACAAGGCTTGCGCGGTACGGCATCGCCCCTGCAGCAGTCGGACAGGGGCAACGTCGTGTTGACCGATGCGCAGCTTACCCGCTGCTTGCCCGGTAACAACAGTTGGTCGCTCGCTGTGAAAGAACTAGAGATTAACGCGGTGGCGGGCTATGCCCAAGCTAGCGGCGCGCTCTTAAGGGTTAAGTCTGTGCCTGTCGGTTATGTGCCTCGGTTGCGTGTGTCCTTGGATGGCAGCCGCACCAGTGGTTGGCAGATGCCGTCGGGAGGTATCAGCAGCCGTGATGGGTTGGAGCGACAGGTGCCCTATTACTGGGAATTTTCACCAAGGGTCAGCGTAACAGCTGCGCCGCGCTGGATCAGTCGCCGTGGCGTGGGTATCGATGGTCGCTTGCTGGCACAGAGCGAATCCCAAACCACCGCCGTTGATATGTCCTATTTGGCGGCGGATAACCTGTATAACGGCTTGTTCGACCGTAAGACTTTTAAAGCCTTGGGTAGTGCAAACACATTGGGTTCTTTCCGCAGCGCAGACCGCTGGATGCTGGCTGTGGATCATCTTGGTCGTCTCGGGCCGCTGCGTACACGGGTCGACTTTGCTCGCAGCAGTGATCGAGACATTTTCCGCGACCTCGACTCCTATGTGCAACTGACCAATCCCAATGCGCTAAAACAGCTGGCACAAATCGCTTTCGTTTCAGATCACTGGGATCTGCGCATGCAGTCACTGGGCTTTCAACGTTTGGACGAGCGGGATCTTGCCGACTACGAATCCAGCCCTTGGCTGACATTAGGCTATCGATCTAATGCCTATGGTGAGGGCCTAGATTTAGCGGTGCAGGCGCAGTGGGCACAATTCAATGCAGCCCCCGGCTTTGTGCCTAATGTTCTGCCTGCGCAGATCATGCTGGAAGGAAGCCGCCTACATATCGAGCCAACACTGAGCTACCAACAACAATACGCTGGCGGCTTTTGGATGCTGCGCGGCGGCTACAAACTGACGCGATATGAGTTGGATGGGGGGGCTGTAGATGCTCAGGTTGAGGCCCAAGCGGACCGCAATGTGGGTTTTTTCAGCGTCGATGCTGGCTTGTTCTTCGATCGCGACCTTAGTTTGGCTGGGCGTGACTTAGTTCAAACATTAGAGCCGCGTGTCTTTGATCTGCGGCAGGAGTTTGCTGCCCAGCAAGCCCTGCCGATGTTCGACAGCATGCCTCTCGGCATGAGTTTCGATCAATTGTTTAGCGATGACCGTTTTGCCGGATTAGACCGCATTGGTGATGCCAATCGATTGAGCATGGCTGTAACCAGTCGAGTGCTGAATGCCTCAGGTCGGGAGGTGCTGTCGATGGGTGCCGGTTATTTGCGGCATCTCAGCGACCCTCGTGTACGCTGGCGGCAAACAGCTGGTATGGGCGCTGCAGATATCGGCGGCAGCGATCTTGTTGCGCTGGCCCAGACCATTAATTTCAGCGCAGCATGGCAAATGCGTGGCCACCAGCTGTGGCAAGAAGATCTTAGTGCGTGGCAGGAACTGGGCGCTGCAGTGCATCTGCGCGGCGCAGGTCAGCGGGTCTATAACTTCGGTGTGAACCGGCGGCTACTGGATCAAATCGAGCAAGCCGAGGCGTCTGCCTACCTGCCTCTTAGCCAACACGTGGCAGTGACCGGTCGTTGGCATTACGATCTCGCAAATCACCGAACACTGGAGGCTTTTTTTGGCATCGAATACGACGATTGCTGTTTGCGCTTGCGTTTAGTGGCGCAACAGTATTTGGAAAATCCGAGCTATCGAAACTTTGGCCTGCCACAATCGCTACTGCCCAGTGACGATTTACGCACCGACCGAGGCATTTTGCTTGAAGTACAGCTAAAAGGTTTGGCCGGATTTGGTAGTAAGGTGGACGCATTGTTGCGCCGTAGCGTGTACGGTTACGATCCGCAGTACAGGTTGCAGTGACACCTCGTAGATTCAGCGCGATGCGTAACAGCGCGCAAGTAAAAGATCAGGAAAAGCATGAACATTCAAATTGCGAAAAGTACATCGTTTCACTTAGCCGCAGCGGCTGCAGGGCTGGGCCGGCATTTGGTCATGGGTTTGCTGCTGTGGTTGCCGCTGCACGCCGCCGCCGAGTATCAGCGTTTAGAGGCCATCGTTGCCGTAGTCGATGATGATGTGGTGCTGGCCAGCGAACTGATGGCCCGGCTCGATACGGTGCGTCGGTCGATGATGGAAAATAACGTGCAAGCACCGCCAAGTGATGTGCTGGTCAACCAGATCATGGAACGACTGATTATCGAGAATATCCAGATACAGGAAGCGGCTAAGCGTGGTGTGACCATTGACGACGAGACCTTGGCTCGCGCGGTAGATACTTTCGCGAAAAACAATAATGTTTCGTTGCAGCAGTTTCAGCAAATGCTGGCTGCAGATGGCATCAGCTTGCGTCAGTTTCGAGAGGAAATACGCACGGAGCTGGTTATTTCGCGGCTACAGCGCGCCATGATTAACCGACGCATTTCCATCAGCGAACAAGATGTGCAGGCGCTGCTGAACTCGCCTTTTTACCAGCAGATGTTCTCTGACGAGTACCGTGTCGGGCACATTATGCGCACGCTAGAAGACAATGCGTCCGATGCAGATAAGGCCGCCGCGTTAGCCGAGGCCGAGGGCTATGTAGAGGAACTGCGCAACGGCGCGGATTTCGCGCAAATGGCCATCGCTAAGTCTTCTGCGAGCACGGCTCTTGAAGGTGGCGATTTGGGCTGGCGTCGTGCTGGAGAGCTACCGACGCTGTTTAGTGACGCCGTGCTTGAAATGCAGGTAAACGAAATCGTTGGTCCCATTGCGACAGGCTCAACCATCCATATCGTTAAGCTGCTCGAACAGCGTGGTGCAGGCACGCAACGCTTGGCGCAAACCAATGTCAGCCATATCCTGGTGCGGCCATCGGAGATTGTCTCCGCCGCTCAGGCTCGGCAACGCATTGACGAAGTTTATATGCGGGTACAGCAGGGCGAGGACTTTGCCGCCTTGGCGAAAGAGTTTTCTGAAGACCCCGCCAGTGCATTGAACGGTGGCGAGTTGGGTTGGTCGACTCCCGACCAGTTTGTGCCGCAGTTTGCCGATGCCATGGTGGCGGCCGATATTGGTGAGGTTAGCGCACCATTCGAAAGCGAATTTGGTTGGCATATTCTGCTGGTACAAGATCGACGTGAACAAGATATGAGCGACGAGGCGCGCCGCAACATGGCAACAGACCTGCTGTTCCGTCGTCGCTTCGAAGCAGAGCGGCAGGAGTGGCTGAAGGAAATCCGTGATGAGGCCTTTGTCGAGCTACGTCTTTAGCGAGTACTACTCTTGATCGCCATAACCCCCGGCGAACCTGCCGGTATTGGCCCAGACCTAGTTATTCAGGCAGCCCAGCAGGCGCGCTCGGCTGATTGGGTAGTCGTCGCCGATGCTCGCATGCTGCAGGCCCGGGCGCAGCAGTTGGCACTGCCGCTGGTCATAGACCAGCAGCTGCAGATGCCAACGCGGCAAGCAGGTGCGTTGACGGTTCTTGACATACCACTGCAGACCGAAGTGGTTGCTGGCCAGTTAAATTCGGACAACGCCCAGGGCACCTTGGCTGCGTTAGATCGGGCCATTGACGGATGCCTAAAGCAACAGTTTATCGCCTTGGTCACCGGGCCAATGCACAAGGCCGTTATGCTAGATGCCGGTTTTGCTTTTACCGGCCACACCGAACACCTAGCGCAACGGGCGCAAGTGGACGATGTGGTGATGATGTTGGCTAGCCCGGCAATGCGCGTCGCCTTGGCAACTACCCACATACCCCTGAGCAAGGTATCCGAGTACTTAACCGCAACGCGACTGGAACAGCGCATACGCATTTTGCATAGCGCCATGCAAACGCAGTTTGCGCTGGCTGCACCGCGTCTGTTGGTTTGTGGACTCAATCCCCACGCTGGCGAATCCGGCCATATGGGCCGCGAAGAAATCGATCTAATAGAGCCGGTCTGCGCGGGTTTGCGTGCACAGGGTATGCTGCTGCGTGGGCCGCTGCCAGCGGATACATTATTTACACCTCAGTACTTAGATGAGGCAGATGCAGTAATGGCTATGTTTCATGACCAAGGCTTACCGGTACTGAAATATTCTGGCTTTGGTGAGGCCGTCAATATAACCCTTGGCCTGCCGTTTGTTCGACCCTCTGTCGATCATGGCACTGCCCTAGACATTGCGGGCAGTGGCAAGGCCCACACCGGATCCTTGTTTGCGGCCATTACCATGGCATGCGAATTGGCTGCAGCGGCAAATGCGTCCGCGTAAACGGTTTGGGCAGCATTTTCTGCACGATACTGCGATTTTGCAGGCAATTGCAGATGCTGTGGCGCTGGCGCCCCAGCAGCAGGTTTTCGAAATTGGCCCCGGTCAAGGGGCGCTCACCCAGTTCCTGCACCGGCCCGATTTACAGCGCTATTTGGCGGTAGAAATTGACCGCGATTTGGCTCCCATGCTAACGGCGAAATTCCCCGGCATCGAAGTGCTGCAACAGGACATATTGCGCACAGATATGCTTGAGGTGTTGGGCAATGATGTGCGCCCAACGAAGACCAACGAGCAGAGCTGGCGGGTGGTCGGCAACTTGCCCTACAACATTTCTTCGCCCCTGCTGATGCAGCTTATTGACGTGGTTTTGGCGCAGCCACACGGCATAAAGGACATGCACTTCATGCTGCAGAAAGAAATGGCTGAGCGCTTAAGTGCGGTACCAGGTTCGAAGGCATGGGGGCGGCTGAGCGTTATGACTCAGGTAACCCTTGACGTGCAGTATCTGTTTGATGTGCCGCCGGAGAGTTTTCGTCCGCCGCCCAAGGTCGACTCGTCGGTGATTCGCCTGCTGCCCAGGCAACAGTTGGCCTTGCCAGTGACGCGTAAAAGCCTTGATCAGGTGCTGCGCTTGGCCTTTGCGGGTCGGCGCAAACGCATGTCTAATGCTCTTAAGACATTGGGTCTCGATTGGCAGCAGTTGCCAGTTGATCCAGCCTTGCGAGCAGACGACGTTACCATCGAAGCATTCCTTGCTATCGCGGCCGCGGTGCAAGGAGCGTCGCATGCAGGACACCCAGGCAAGTAGCCAACTGGGTAAAGCAGAGGCACGGGACGAACCAATCAACAATCAGGAATAAAAGCGTGATGCAAAGCGGTTTAAGCCAGCCGATAGAGGTAGCGGTGGAAGTACAATATCTCCAGCAGGAATCTGCACCGGATGCAGATCGCTATGTGTTCGCCTACACCATTACCATCAGCAATCACAGCAGCGTGCCGAGTCAGCTATTGAACCGTCATTGGATCATTACCGACGGACGTGGTGATGTGCAGGAAGTAGCAGGTCCGGGAGTGATCGGTCAGCAGCCTTGGCTGGCCGCAGGCGAGCAGTTCACCTATAGCAGCGGGGCGGTTTTGAAAACCCCTGTAGGTACGATGCAGGGTAGTTACGAATTCCGTACTGACAGTGACGAGCGGTTCGACGTGCCCATCGAAATATTTTCCCTGCGTGTCGCCAACATGGTGCACTGACGTCAATGGCCGTTTATGCAGTAGGAGACCTGCAAGGGTGCGCGCGCGAGTTCAAGGCTTTACTAAAGAAACTGAAGCTTAGAGACAGCGACGAACTTTGGTTAGCCGGAGACTTGGTCAACCGTGGTCCGGACTCGCTGAAGGTACTGCGTAAGCTCCGCGATATGGGTGAACAAACACGCATCGTGCTGGGTAACCACGCCCTGCATTTTCTTGCCATTGTTTTTGGCGGCCATAGGGCTGGAACCCACGACACGCTGAGCGAGTTATTGGCCGCTGACGATGTAGAAGACCTAGCACACTGGCTGCGCGGGCAAAAACTCATACACACAGACCACGGTCATGTCATGGTGCACGCCGGTCTGCCACCCCAGTGGCGCGTGCGCAAAGCACTGGCGCTGGCGCTAGAAGCCGAGTCTGTAATTGGCCAATCAGAGAGCGAGGCGCGCACGGCGGTTATTACCTACCGAGACTTCTTTGCCAACATGTACGGTAATCACCCCGCTGCATGGCACGACGACTTAACCGGTCTAGATCGACTGCGTGGCATCGTGAACTACCTCACGCGCATGCGCTTGTTGGACGCCGAGGGGGCACTCGACTTTGCCCATAAAGGAGGCTTAGCAGAAAAACCGTCAACGCTGTCGCCATGGTTTGTCGACCCTCGCAGTCAACGCAAAAACCACACAGTTCTGTTTGGGCACTGGGCGTCATTAAATGGTGATACAGCAACTCCGGGCTGCATTGCGTTGGATACCGGCTGCGTTTGGGGGCGGACGCTAACAGCCTATTGCCTCGACACGCAGCGCAAAATTACCCAAGCGGCAATGGTCGCAGATTGAAATGAACATCGAGGATCTGGACATTTACCTGGTGGGCGGCGCCGTGCGCGATGGTTTGTTGGCGGCTCAAGCACGCAGTCACGAGCCGGTCACAAGCGACCGTGATTGGGTAGTTGTTGGCTCTACCCCGCAAGCCCTGCTAGACCTCGGATTCCGTCCGGTGGGAAAGGATTTTCCGGTGTTTCTGCATCCGCAAAGCAAGGAGGAGTACGCCTTAGCGCGCACCGAACGCAAACAGGGCAGTGGACACCGGGGTTTCACTGTAGATGCCAACCCCAAGGTTACGCTAACTGAAGACCTAAGCCGTAGAGATTTAACCATCAACGCCATCGCTCAAGGGGTCAATGGCCTGTTGATCGATCCGCACAACGGCCAAGCGGATATCGAACAGCGCTGAGTGCGCCATGTCTCCGCTGCCTTTGTTGAGGATCCTCTGCGAGTGTTTCGCGTAGCCCGCTTTGCCGCGCAGCTGCCAGGCTTCCAAGTTGCGCCAGAGACCCCAGCGCTACTGCGCAAGATGTGTAGTGCCGGAGACTTGGACACGCTGTCTGCCGAACGGGTGTGGCAGGAGTTTTTCAAAGCGTTGGCCAGCCCTGCGCCTGAGCGTTTTTTCCAAGTGCTGGAAGCATGCGATGGTTTACGCCATTGGTTGCCAGAGTGTGCGGGCATGGAGCTTGGCCGCTTTGCCTCGATGCATGGCGAGCCGGTGCAGCGCCTTGCCATGCTGCCGCTGTCGCAACAAAGCATCCTGGCTATTACTGAACGCCTGCGGGCGCCGAAAAAGTTCGCGCAACTTGCATTAGACCGGTTTGCTTACTTGGCGACGCTTGAGCGCTGGCCCGAGGTTAATGCGCCACAGGTGCTGGAACTGCTGATACAGCTTAAGGTCCTGCATGCGCCGCAGCGTTTACAGTTATTGTTGTCGTTGCTGCAGACAAATGCCCAGCGCCTCCAGCTAGAGCGTGAATTGTTGTCGCTGGCCGAGGAGGTTAAGCAACTGGCCTTACCTGAGCAGCAGGCTAAGGCATTGCAGGGTGCAGCTTATGGGGAGGCGCTAGACGAGCTGCGCCTCACCCACTTGGCACAGCGTCTGGCCAAGCCTCAGCCCTAGCCATGCCGCTGCGCTCGGTTGTTGGCCTCAGTTTGAGCGAAAAATCTCAACGCCAACAGCGCTGGCGTCTGCTACCGCCTCCGGCTTGCAGACATTAACGGTTACGGCCTGTGCGCCCGGCTGCGCAAGGCATAGGGCCGCTAAATCTTCAACCAATGTCTCGATCAGTAAATACTCACCAGTAACAGTGAGTTGCTTGGCCGCTTCGGCAAGCTCGGCGTAATTGAGTGCTTGGGCAATATCACGACTTTTGGCGGCCCGCCGAGTGTCAGTTGCTACGGCTAAATTTAAAATGACGCGCTGGGGCGTTACCCGCTCAGCGGGCAAGATACCAAGAATGGCCTGCACCGCCAGGTCGCGTATAAAGACCTTGTCCTGATGGCTCCTGCCTTCGTTCATATGGCTGCCAACTCCGTCATAGGCCAGCGCGGGCGGGTAGTGATGCTAAGGTTTTCGCTGGCGCCGCCGAGCAAACGCAAGGCTCCGGCATAGGCAATCATGGCGCCATTGTCGGTGCAAAGATTGAGCGGAGCATAAACCACCTCGGCGTCGAGTTTGCTCTCTAACTCCGTGCGCAGTCGTGTATTTGCGCTGACGCCACCGGCAATAACCAGTTGGGACGCGCCGGTTTGCGCAATGGCCCGGCGGCACTTAATCACTAAGGTAGCAACTGCTGCGATTTCAAACGCTACAGCAACATCGGCTACATCCTGTGCACTGAGCGGAGTCAGAGCCTGTATCGTGGGTAGCGCATGGGTCTTGAGGCCACTGAAGCTAAAATCCAGGCCCGGACGGTCGGTCATCGGCCTTGGAAAGCGGAACCGCTGGGGGTCGCCATGCTCGGCTTGGGCGGCAATCTGCGGGCCTCCGGGGTAGCCAAGGCCCAACAATTTGGCGGTTTTATCGAAGGCCTCGCCGGCCGCGTCGTCGACGGATTCGCCCAAAATGTCGTAGTCGCCAAAATTCTTCACATGTACCAATTGGGTATGTCCACCTGATACCAGCAACGCCACAAAGGGTAGCTTTAGAGCATCAGATTGGCGGTCGATGAGTGGTGCAAGTAACTGAGCCTCCATGTGGTGAATTCCCAAGGCAGGGACCTCTAACGACCATGCCAAACTCTTTGCGAAAGAGGCACCAACCAGCAACGCACCCATAAGACCAGGGCCTGCGGTGTAAGCAATGCCATCAATGTCATCTAGGGTTTTACCTGCGTCGGCCAGCACGCGCTGGGTGAGAGGCGAAATTTTTCGCACATGATCACGGGAGGCAAGTTCGGGCACCACACCACCGTAGTCGGCGTGCAGGGCCACCTGACTGTGCAGGGCTTGGGCGAGGAGCCCGGCGGCGCTATCGTAAAGCGCAAGGCCAGTTTCGTCGCAGGAGCTTTCGATGCCAAGAATCAACATGGCCGCATGGTACAAAAATGCCGCCGCAGATGTGAGGAATTTCACCTGCGAACGTCTTCGAGCAAGGGGTTGGTCTGATCGCTGCCGCCGAATAGCAGTGACCGATGCGCAGTCCTAGGGTTGCCGCATCTCAGACCACTGTGTAGAATCCGCGCCCTCATTGGGAACAAGTTGCAACATGCCTCACGTAAGAGTCAAAGAAAACGAACCTTTCGACATCGCACTGCGTCGCTTTAAGCGCTCCTGCGAAAAAGCTGGTGTACTCAGCGAAGTACGGCGTCGGGAGTTTTATGAAAAGCCAACAGCGGTACGCAAGCGTAAAGCTGCGGCAGCGGTGAAGCGACACATTAAGAAGCTGCAGCGCGAAGCCCGCAAGTTCGAGCGCTCCTACTAACCAAAAAGCGCGCGTTGATTCTGTGCAGTGCAGCGCGCTCTTGGCTGGCGCTGGCCGCCGCGGGACCAGCCAAGCTGTAACATTGGCCAAGGAAGAGCAGTGCGATACAAAGCCCCTTGCACAGGGGCTTTTTTGTACCTCAAAGATTGTATGCTTGCAGCTGTTCTAGTAAGCCCAAGCCCGACATGGAGGCCCTGTGACCGAGCAAGTACCGACGCCAACCTCTTTGCTGCAAGACACTCTGAAACAAGCCACCAAGGAGGCGATGAAAGCCCGTGACAAAGATCGGGTTGCCACCTTGCGCATGGTCAATGCCGAACTGAAGCGAATTGAGGTTGATGAGCGTCGCGATTTGAGCGACGAGGATGTATTTAGCGTCCTCACCAAAATGCTCAAGCAGCGCAAAGACGCCCACCAACAGTTTACCGACGCAGACCGGCAGGATTTGGCAGCGATAGAGGCCTATGAAATGAGCGTCATTGAAGTATTTTTGCCGGTACAGATGGAAGGTGACGAACTGCAAGCCTTTGTCGCTGAACTGGTCACCCAAGCGGGTGCTCAGGGTATGCAAGACATGGGTAAGGTTATGGGGTTGTTGAAGAGCCAAGGCCAAGGCCGGGTTGATATGGGGAAGGCCAGTGCCTTGGTCAAAGCTCAGCTGGGTAGTCTCTAAACTACGCTAAACGCGAACCCAGACTCGCAGATGCACAGCAGGCGAGCGAGCCTGTGCTATGCTCGCTCGCCCCTAGCGCAACGGACGTCTTTGTGGCCGGCCTGATACCACAGTCTTTTATCAACGACCTAATCGATCGAGCGGATATCGTCGATGTGATCGATGGCCGTGTGGCGCTGAAAAAAACCGGCAAAAACTATTCCGGCTTATGCCCCTTCCACGACGAAAAATCTCCGTCCTTTTCGGTCAGTCCAGATAAGCAGTTTTTTCACTGTTTCGGCTGTCAGGAAAGCGGTACAGCTCTGACTTTCCTAATGAAATTCGAACGTATGGAGTTTGTCGAAGCGGTAGAGATGCTGGCAAAGGACCTTGGTCTGACCGTGCCGAGAGAAAAGTCTAACCGCAACTATGTCGAGGTGGACCAGTCCATATACCAAGCGCTAGAGAGTGCTGAGCGGTTTTATCGGCAGCAGTTACGCGGTGCCGAAGTTGCAGTGGAGTATCTCAAAGGGCGTGCCCTCACGGGTGTGACCGCCCGAGATTTTGGTATTGGTTACGCACCGGAGGGCTGGCATAGCGCGAGTGAGGCGTTGGGCGCAGATGGCATTTCCAGCGAGGCGCTACTGCAAGCTGGCCTGACCATTAAAAATGACAGTGGCAGAGTCTACGACCGCTTCAGACACCGCATCGTTTTCCCGATTCGCGATGTGCGCGGGCGGGTTATTGGCTTTGGTGGCCGTAAGCTAGGCGATGAAGAAGGCCCTAAATACCTCAACTCGCCAGAGACCGCGGTATTTGCCAAGGGTCAAGAACTGTACGGACTATACGAGGCGCGTAAGGCTCTGCGCAGTATCGACCGCTTGTTGGTTGTTGAAGGCTACATGGACGTAGTGGCGCTGGCGCAAGGCGGCTTCCGCAATGCTGTTGCCACACTTGGGACCGCGACCGGTGAGGCCCATTATCGCAAACTCTATCGCTACACCGACGAAGTTATCTGCTGCTTTGATGGCGACAAAGCTGGACGATCTGCCGCATGGCGCGCACTGGAAAGTGCGCTACCGGTACTCGACGAACACCGCTCGCTGAAGTTTGTGTTTTTGCCCGACGGTGAAGACCCCGACTCCCTGGTCCGTGACCGAGGTGCTGAGGCCTTCGATCAGTTTCTACGTAACGCCACTCCCGGCATTGAATATCTGCTAAAAAAGCTTGGCGAAGGGTTAGATCTGCAGAGCTTAGATGGGCGCGCCCGTTTCATGGGGCTGGCTCACCCTTATGTGGAAAAAATTCCGGACGGCATCCTCAAAGATTTAGTGCAAAGCAGAGTGCGGGAAATAGGCGGTATGGCCATGACGGGTGTAACTGCCTCGAAGACACAAAACAACCGACGCGTGGCGCCAGGCGTCGAAGGGATCGCGGGTTCAGCACTAGCTCAACGGATGCTGAGCATATTGTTGAAAGTGCCGGCTCTTTGGCAGGCGCTGGCAGCCAATGTACAACAGGCGCTGCTAGCGCAGCGACAGGATCTTGGCTTACTGGGCGAATTGGCGGCCTTTTTGAATGACTACCCTGAAGCGGACGTGAATGAAATCCTCACCGTTGTTGGTGAGGGTTCTGAACAAGCCCAGCTTATAGAACTGGCGAAAAAACCCTTGGCTTTGAACGAGGACGCGTGGCGACAAGAGCTAATTGATGGCTGTGCAAGCCTATTGCGCCAGCGCGAGAAAACGCGCCGCCTGCAGCGTAGCGCCGAGTTGAGAGAGCGTGGTGAAGAGGAAAAAATCCGCGACTATCTCCCCCAGTTCACCTCTGGCGACGATCCTTAACCAGAGCTTGCATGCAGAACCTGCGCGGAATTCGGCCCCGTCTCTGGCGTGGTCGGCGGGCGATTGGTATAATCCGAAGTCAACCCGCGCAAATTGGTTAAATGGAAAGGCTTCGGACAATCCGCCAAGACGTTAAGTAAGGACTTTGGCGAGCTTCCCCGTCCACCTCTATCAGCCATCCGACCTGCGCTAGCGCTCCTATAGTGAAAAAAGCAAGGAGGGTGAACTGCGCATAGGGCAGGCGGTGAAAACGCCATGGCCCAACCGCATTGAGAGCACGACTGAGAACACAATCGAGAACACATAGGAGGTAGTTTCAGTTTGCCTAGGCAGCGGCCTTGGGTAAGCCCGCAAACACCTGAGTTGGGAAGATATGAGTAAACAAATCACAACTGCGCAGCAGCAATCGCGTCTCAAAGAACTGATCGCCAAGGGTAAGGAGCAGGGCTACTTAACCTATGGTGAGGTCAACGATCACCTGCCCGACGATATTTCTGATCCAGAACAGATCGAAGATATTATTCGCATGATTAACGACATGGGTATCACGGTTTATGAAACCGCCCCGGATGCCGACGATCTGCTATCAACGGAAGAAAACACCGCTGACGAACTGGCGGCAGAAGAGGCCGCTGCGGCGTTGGCTGCGGTAGAAACGGAAGCCGGCCGCACCACCGATCCGGTGCGCATGTACATGCGTGAGATGGGCACGGTAGAACTGCTTACCCGTGAAGGCGAAATTGCCATCGCCAAGCGGATCGAAGAAGGCATTCGCGACATGCTAACGGCGCTGGCTAGCTATCCAGGCACCGTCGATTATCTGTTGGAGACCTACGCCGAAGTTGTGAAGGAAGATAAGTTGGCAGACTTGTTGGTGGGTTATTTGGACCCTACCGAGCATGTGCCAGCGGCTACGCAAATTGGTGCCGATGGCCCCGTCGATCGGAACGACGATGATGAGGATGACGAGCCGAAAGGTCCGGACCCCGTCGAAGCGAAAAAGCGATTTTCACTGCTCAAGCGCCAGTTCAACAAGTACAACAAGCTGGTGGATGAAAAAGGCAAAAACAGCAAGGAAGCAGAAGCGCAGTTGATTAAGCTGGCGGAGGCTTACTGCTGCTTCAAGCTGGTGCCAAAGCATTTCGACTACATGGTGTCGCTGGCTCGAGACTCGCAGGAAGTTGTGCGCCATCAGGAGCGTTTGATCACCAACGCCGTTGTGCGCCGCGCCCGTGTGCCCCGCGATGTGTTCCGTAAGGAATATCAGGGCAGCGAAGTTAGCATTACTTGGATCAACAAAATCGGCAAGCTGAAAAAAGAATATGCGACAGGGCTGGAAGCCCAACGTGAAGACATTTTGCGCTGCCAAAAGAAGCTCAAGGCCTTAAATAAAATCACCGATCTGTCGGTGCTGGAAATTAAGGACATCAACCGGCGCATATCGCTTGGCGAAGCCAAGGCCCGCCGGGCGAAAAAGGACATGGTTGAGGCAAATCTGCGACTGGTGATTTCCATTGCCAAGAAGTATACCAACCGTGGCTTGCAGTTCCTCGATCTCATTCAGGAAGGCAACATCGGTTTGATGAAGGCTGTCGATAAGTTTGAGTACCGTCGCGGCTACAAGTTCTCAACCTATGCCACATGGTGGATTCGTCAGGCGATTACCCGGTCGATTGCCGATCAGGCCCGCACAATTCGCATCCCCGTACATATGATTGAGACCATTAACAAGCTCAACCGCGTATCGCGTCAAATGCTGCAGGAGATGGGCCGCGAGCCAACGCCGGAAGAACTGGGCGAACGCATGGAAATGCCCGAAGAGAAAGTTCGACGCGTGCTGAAAATTGCCAAAGAGCCAATTTCCATGGAAACACCCATTGGTGACGATGAAGATTCCCACTTGGGCGACTTCATAGAGGACAATACCATTGGCTCGCCCATCGATTTGGCAACTGGTGAAGGCCTACGAGAAGCCACTAAAGATGTGCTTGGTGGCCTGACTGCGAGAGAATCTAAGGTGCTGCGTATGCGCTTTGGTATCGACATGAACACCGACCATACGTTAGAAGAAGTGGGTAAGCAGTTTGATGTAACCCGCGAGCGTATTCGTCAGATAGAAGCCAAGGCGCTGCGTAAGCTGCGTCACCCCAGTCGTTCCGAGCATCTGCGCAGCTTCCTAGACGAAAGTCTGGAAGGCGGCAAAGGCCGTAACGTTTAGAGGCAAAGTAAGCGGTGCGTGGCGTATGCTGCGCACCGAATGAGAGAAATTGGGCCTATAGCTCAGTTGGTTAGAGCAGTGGACTCATCAAAATGGTGCGCCTGATTCTGAAAAGGTCGGGATGAACGGGATGAATTCAGGGAAACCGTAGTCGTAGCAGTGCCGCGACCGGCAATCCTGAGCCAAGCCGACAGTACACTGTCGGAAGGTGCAGAGACTACCTGAGAACGGGTGGCTTCCAGAAGTTTGGACGCCCCGAGTGTTCTTAATAACAGGCTAGAGCGTCCCGCTCCCTAACGCAGCGCCCCGCGCCGGCGAGGGAGATGAGATAGTCCGCACACGGTTGAAAAATCGTGACAATGTGAATCCATTGGTCCCAGGTTCGAGTCCTGGTGGGCCCACCAATTTCT
>JAACDW010000157.1 GCA_009936775.1 Pseudomonadota bacterium | reverse complement strand
CGGCACCAACCAGCATGGTGTCGCCAAAGCGAGCTGCGATGCGCTCAATGCTCGCAAGTGGCTCTGGTGAATTCAGCGGCACTTCGATGATCCGTAAACCCGCAGCATATAACGCTTCAACGAAGCTTTCGCATTGGTCCGGTGTGATGCCACGCAAGATCGCGATGAGGGGCATCTCATCAAGGTAGTGGCGAAAAATGTCGTGCATAACGTCCCCGGTTTCGTTGTTCGTTAGCCTGCAGGCGCAAGCCATTGGTCCACCAACAATGCCCCGCCAGTTGTAGCCTGTTCGGCGTCAATACAAAAGCAGCTGTGTCCCATTAAGTTCAGGGCTTGGGCATATTTCGCAGCCAACTGCGGCGTTGCGACAATGCCGACATGGGTTGGTGAGCCATCCAGTTGGGCCAAGATGTCGTGGCCGATTAGAATACCGGACAGATAGTCCTCACCCTCGCTAAGCTGATGCTCACCACTGAGCTGCAGTGTGCGCACACTGAACAAATGATGCAGCAGACCACCAGACTGGTTGGCCATGGCAAGACCCTTGGCAAAGGCCGCTGACCGGGTAGGTGTTTGACCTTGCGTTGTGGTGGGTGCAGTGGCGGTTTCTGTCAGCGAACCTGCCAGCAGTGAATGCTCGCGGGTTAGCTCGAATATCTCGCCCACCATGCTGGTGGTAAAAGATTCAATAGACGTGCCAGCGCGCACCCATTTGTTATGGGTGCCGGGGAAGCACCACAGGGATGGCCTCGGTAATTTTTGCGCCTTTCGCAGGTGCTCGGCGCCAAAATATTGCAGCTCTTCGCCGCGCATAATATCTGGTGTGCCAGCTGCATCCGTCACAGACAAGCCAGGGATAATGTAGGCCTTGTTGTTACCTATGTGGGTGACGGCAGCGGCCCCTGCTGCGAGGTCGGCCAATGTTGCAGGACAGGTCAGGTGCGGGACCTCGACCCAGCCACTGGGGCTGCCGATCATGCCGCTAAGAATGATGTTTAGGGCGGGCTGGTCTGCTAGCCATGGCTCGATAAGCGCGCCCAGGGCGTTGCCAAAGTCGCGCTTGCTGTGGCGTATGCCCTGATCATTCTCAACCTTTTCGATCACCGTGCCGTTGGCAGCCACCAGATAGGCGCGCAGGTTGCGGGTGCCCCGATCTACACTGATCAGTTTTGCCGCATTGGTTCTCACGGCGATTGGCTTTAACGCAGCGGGGCTTTGTCGGTCAGCCCCAGCCGTAACTTACCGAGTGATTCATAGGCGCTATCACTGACCATCAAGTGCGATTGAGCAGTATACAGGTCGCGCAGAATGCGCTGCAGTGGATCGTCGAGCATTACCGCGCTGCCTCCGGCATAGCGAAACAGTTGACTGGTAACAGCGATGGCTTCATCCGTGCAAAGTACCGAGGCTGCGCGTGCCTCAGCCTGCAGCGCTACCGGCGCTTCAGCGTCTGCGCTGGCCGCGTACAGCCGCTCGAGAGTGTCCACCATGAGCAGCTTGCTGGCGCGCAGTCTGAGTTCGCCCTCAGCGACTGCACGCTGAAAAATTTCTCGATCTGCGATTCGGATACCAGCCCCGTAGCCGCGTTTCTTGGCTTGGGCCGACTGCACTACGGTATCTAGCGCCATTCGTGCCAATGCATAGGCAAAAATGGCATGCTCATTGGCAGCGAAGCCGTAGCCCATACGATAAACCGCACCCCCACGCCGCTGTTGCTGGCTCTCGTTGACAAAGTGTGCGGGCACAAAGACGTCATCCAAGGCGTAATCCGAACTGCCGCTGCCGTTGATCCCTAATGAGTACCAATTGTCGATTACGCGCACGTCGGCGCGGGGCACCACGGCGGTAATCAGTCCGCGAGTGTCGGCTTTTAGCACCGGGACGATCACGTAGTCGGCATGCTGCACGCCGCTACCCCAAGCCCACTGGCCGGTGATGCGATAACCGCCGTCTACTGGGGTAGCAGAGCCCGAGGGCTTCAAGCTACCTGCCATGATGGGAACGTCGCCATCAGCAAAGGCTTCGGCTACGGCCTCGTCGCTTAGGGCACTCAGAGCACGGCCACTCACCGTAGCAGCAATGAACATGGACCAAGCCGCGGCAGAGTCGAGTTTGACCACGGCTTCGATAACTTCCATTTGATCCACAGGATGAATTTCGCCGCCGCCGATTTCGCGCGGACTTTTCATCGTTAGCAGACCGACATCGCGCATGGCCTGCACAACTTCTGGCGCTAACGTTCTGGCATGTTCCGAGGCAGCCCTGTGTTCTGTAATGATGGGGGCTATCTGCTCGACACCACTGAGTAAATGGCGCAACAGATGTTCACGCTCTTGTGGCAAGGAAGATGCCGCTGACGCAGCAGGCGAATGTATCTCGCTCATGGTTGGGCTCCCGCCTTGTTGCCAGAAAGGCTCAGTTATTCATGCTTGCGCGTTGGCTGACCCGCTTATGCCATGCCCATAGGTGTTCGAGTGACGGCTCGGGGCGCAGGCCAACCATGGCGGCTGCAAAGTCGATCATACACAAGGCGGATATAGCGGCGACAGTAAAGCGCTCGCCAGCGACAAAGCTGCGTTCGGCCAGTTCTTCATCCATGCGCTGATAATATTTGCGTGTCAGGCCCGCTCCGCGCAGACGCTGGGCCTCAATGGGTTCCACCAGTCCAGCCGCGGCGACGATGGGACCGTTGACCCAAGCTGCACCGATATTGGTATGCAGTTCAAATTCGATGTGCCGATGGTGGGCTTCGATCAGCGCGATTTCTAGCGCGTCGCGGCCAAACAGGTTAGGTTCTGGCGCGAGGCTTTCTAAGTACCGGCAGATGGCGACAGTTTCTGCGATGCAGGTACCGTCAGCCAGTTCCAGCACGGGAATTTTGCCGCTGGGGTTTTTCTGCAGAAATTCTGGCCGCTTGGTTTCACCACCGCGCAGGTCGACGCTGACGACATCGATCTGTAACTGTTTTTCTGCGGCAAAAATGAGCACGCGGCGAGGGTTTGGAGCACTGGGAAAGCTGTAGAGTTTCATCGAAGATCACCGCTGAAATAGACAGTCTTTATACCATGCGAAGTGAGAGCGCATGACAATTTGGTTTTAGCGGCGTAACAGCGTGCGGGTGCTGACAAGACAAGGGGATGGGATGAGCGTCAAAGATTGTGTGGTGTTGGTAACCGGAGCTGCCTCAGGTTTGGGGCTGGCTGATGCTCGTATGCTGGTCGCCCCGGGCGCCCGAGAGGTTATGAGTGATATTGATCAAGAGCGTGGCGAGCCGCTTGCACGAGAGCTTGGTGCCGTCTTTTTGCATCAGGATGTAGCCCATGAGCAACGTTGGGAAGAGATCATGAGCGATATTCAAGCGCGCTTTGGACGCTTGGACGGGTTGGTCAATAACGCCGGTATCGCGCCGATTGCGCATATTGAAAACACCACGACGGCGACTTGGCGTACCACCATGGCAATTCATTTGGATGCTACTTTTTTTGGCTGTCAGGCAGCCATACGGTTGATGAAGGAAAACGGTGGCGGCGCCATTGTGAATATGTCGTCCACGGCAGCGCTGGTGGGCATTCCCGATTATCTGGCCTATTCCGCCGCCAAGGGCGGTATACGTTCCATGACCAAGGCCATTGCCATTCACTGTCGCCGCCAGCGCTATGGTATTCGCTGTAACTCGATACACCCTGGCAGCATTAACACTCCCATGGTGCAGGAGGCGCTGCGTGAGCTAATGGATGTGGATCTTAATGCTGCCGAAGATCCAGAGCGGCTGCGGCGCAAACTTGGTGTTGGTGAGCCAGACGATGTTGCGAATATGGTCACGTTTTTGCTTAGCGATCAGTCAAAACATATCAACGGCGCGGAACTGGTGGTCGATAACGGTGACACCGTGGTTTGATAATGGCCGTGAACTGCGCGGTTAGATTGGGAGGATAGGCGATGAACATTGACGGCATGGTACATGTGAATATTAACTGCACAGACTACAAGCGCTCGAAGGCGTTCTACGAGATGCTGGGTTTTGAGGAAGTCTGGCAGGTACCGGCAACCAACTCACCAGCAGTAAACGCTGCGGTAGCCATGCAGGACTATCGGGTCAGCGGAGCCATCATGCGACTCAAGGGCGTGGCACCTGCGGTGCTTATCGATCTGCTGCAGTGGCATCAGCCTGAAGATCATTCCCCCCCGTACCCTAATTTGTACAGGCCAGGTTTGGCGCGGCTGGCATTGCGCAGCAGCGATTTAACCGCCGACTATGAATTTTTGTGCGAGCAGGGCGTGGAGGTGCTGTCGCCGCCCGCTAGCGTTTATGCCAGCGCTAAGCACGGTAGCCGCTTTTTTTGCTTTAAAGACCCGGATGGCACGTTTTTAGAGTTGGTTGAACAGTTCTAGGCGCTCGCGCTCAGTGTCTCGGTGAGCGCTGAGAAAACTGAAATTTGCACGCTGGCCGCGTCAATGGCATCCGTCATCGTTAGCCAAGTAGCCTCGCCAAGGCGCGCAAGGGTTGCTGCAACATCCGTGCTGTCGATTGCATAAATAGCCAAGTAGCCGTAGGGCTGTGCGGGCTGCACTTGGGCTTGATGCAGAGCAAAGCGCTGAGCAGATTGAAAGCCGTCAATGCTCAGCACTTCGGGCAAGTGTACCTCGGTATACCACTGGTTGAAGGCGTCTTCCTGGCCTGCGTTGGCGTTGCTGCGGACCATAAATAATGTATCCATCTTTTTTCCCCGTGCCGGTTATTTCACAATAGCAGCGCCCCGTATTGCTCCAACCCGGCGCCTTGAGGATTACACTGTAGGTCAAAGATGGGGAGATTGCTTATGCCAGACAATATGCCGAGTGGCCGAACTTACCTCTGCGGCCAAGCGACTGAGCCTCTACTTTATGAAACCATTGGCGACTGCTTAGACCGCATTGCGTCGAGTTATCCCGGTCATCCCGCCTTGGTGGTATGTCAGCAAAGTATTCGATGGACCTATGCCCAGTACAATGAGCGGATCGATGCGCTGGCGGCAGGGTTGTTGGCTATTGGTGTCAACCCCGGCGACCGCGTGGGAATCTGGTCACCAAATCGGGTGGAGTGGTGTTTGACCCAATTTGCTACGGCGAAAATCGGCGCGATTATGGTCTGCATCAATCCGGCTTACCGCGCCTACGAGTTGGAATACGCGCTGAATAAGGTGGCATGTCAGGCGCTGATAACCGCGGAGTCGTTCAAAACCAGCGAATACCTGCATATGCTGCAAGCGCTGGCGCCGGAGCTAAAGCACTGCGCGCCCGGCGAGCTTGCGGCGAGCAAGGTGCCGCACCTGCGAAGTATTGTGCGCATGGGCAGTGAGCAAACGCCGGGGATGTACAATTTCGATGCCGTTTGCGCCCTTGGCGGGCCTGCTCAAGTTCAGCGTATGGCGCAGATCCGCACCACACTGCAGCCTGACGATGCGATCAACATTCAATTCACCAGCGGCACTACGGGCAACCCCAAGGGCGCTACCCTGAGTCACTTCAATATCTTGAACAACGGTTTGCAAGTTGGCGCTGGTATGCGTTTGGGTGCAACTGATCGGTTGTGTATTCCTGTGCCCCTGTACCACTGCTTTGGCATGGTGATGGGGAATTTGGCCTGTCTGACACACGCGGCTTGTGCGGTATTTCCCGACGAGGGTTTTGACGCCGAAACCGTGCTGCGCACGGTAGCGGAAGAAAAGTGTACTGCCCTACATGGGGTGCCCACGATGTTCGTTGCCCAAACTGAGCTACCCAATATCGGCGCTTACGACCTATCGTCTTTGCGCACCGGTGTGATGGCCGGGGCGCCCTGCCCACTAGAATTGATGCATCAGGTAATCGACAAACTGCATATGAGTGAAATCACCATTATGTACGGACAAACCGAAACCAGTCCGGTTAATCATATGACGGCCATTGATGCTCCTGTGGACAAACGCTGCGGCACCGTGGGTCGTGTGGGCCCGTATCAGGAGATTAAAATCATCGACGAGGCTGGCCGAGTGGTGCCGATTGGCGCGACCGGTGAACTGTGTTGTCGCGGCTACTCGG
>JAACDW010000016.1 GCA_009936775.1 Pseudomonadota bacterium | reverse complement strand
TCGACGCCCTCGGCGATTTCACCCTAATGCATCAGGAACTTTGCGATGCCTTGGTGGCTGAGCCTCCGGTAAATTTGCGCGAGGGGGGCGTGTTTGCTCTGGGCTATAACGATGAACTGGACCAGTTACGCAAAGTCACCACACACTCGGCGAACTGGCTCGCCGACCTGGAGCGCGATGAACGTGAACGCACCGGCATTGCCACCCTGAAGGTTGGCTACAACCGGGTGCACGGTTACTACATCGAAACTTCGAAGGCCGCCAAGGGCGACATACCGTCAGAATATGTGCGCCGACAAACGCTGAAAAACGCCGAGCGCTATATTACGCCGGCACTTAAGGCCTTTGAGGAAGATGCGCTGCGCAGCCAAGGCAAGTCGCTGCAGCTGGAGCGCAGGCTATACGGCGATTTGCTGATTAAACTGGCTGGCGACGCCACAGCGCTGCGTGCCGCCAGCGATGCCATTGCGCAAACCGATGTCTTGGCTTGCCTGGCCGAACGCGCCTACAGCCTCGGCTTTAGTGCGCCAACATTCGTTGCCCAACGCGGCATCGCAATTGAACAGGGCTGGCATCCAGTGGTCAAAAGTAGCTCCACCGACGCCTTTATAGCGAACGACTTAGCGCTCTCACCCCAGCAAAGCATGCTCATCGTCACCGGCCCCAATATGGGCGGCAAATCCACCTACATGCGGCAGGTCGCGTTGATTTGTCTGTTGGCCTACGTGGGCAGTTATGTGCCGGCCAACGCCGCCGTACTAGGGCCCATCGACCGTATTTTTACGCGCATTGGTGCGGCAGACGACCTTACCAGTGGCCGCTCAACTTTCATGGTCGAGATGACTGAGACCGCCCATATATTGCATAATGCAACGGCCAACAGCTTGGTGCTACTGGACGAAATAGGCCGTGGCACCAGTACCTATGATGGTCTGGCATTGGCTTGGGCCTGCGCGCAAAACATTGCCGAACAAAGCCACGCTTTGACCCTATTCGCAACGCACTATTTCGAGCTAACCAGCCTGCCCACCCAATGCCCCAACGTCGGCAATATCCACCTGAGTGCTAAGGAATATCGGGGCGACATCGTGTTTCTTTATCAGGTTCAGACAGGAGCGGCGAGCCAAAGTTATGGCATTCAGGTAGCCAAGCTCGCCGGGGTACCAAAACCAGTGCTGGACATCGCCAGGGCGCGGCTGCGCGGTTTCGAGCAACAAGCCGTGCTCGGCGAAGCGGCCAGCAGCGGCCAATCGGACTTGTTCATCGGTGGTGATGAATTGCATGACCCCACCGAGCATGCCCCCAGTCCAGCGATGCAAGCGCTGCTGGACGCTCTTCAACAGGTTGAGGTCGACGAGCTAACACCGCGCCAAGCGCTCGATGTTCTCGACCAGCTGAAACAACTTGTCGACCAAGATTGGTCCCACGACTAGACAGACTTAGGGCTTTCGCTAAACTAGCGCGCTTTGCGCGTCGCTCGGCCGCGATCCAAGCAGGCTTAGCACAAACAAAGGCTATTAAAAGGTATTTAGATGACGTTCATCGTTGGCGAAAATTGCATTAAATGTAAGCACACAGACTGTGTGGAAGTTTGTCCCGTAGACTGCTTTTATGAAGGCCCCAACATGCTAGTCATTCACCCCGACGAATGCATTGATTGTGCCCTATGTGAGCCCGAGTGCCCGGTGGACGCCATCTTCGCCGATGACGAAGTGCCGGAAGACCAGTTAGCTTTTCTTGAGCTAAACGCCGAACTGGCCGAACTTTGGCCCAACATTACCGAGATCAAGCCTGCGCCAGAAGACGCCGAAGCGTGGGACGGCAAGCCGGGCAAACTAGCGCTGCTAGAGCGCTAGCGCCCAACTGAAGCCAAAAGGGACTAGGGCAACAGGTTCTGGGGGTTTATGGGCTTGCCCATTCGCCGCACCTCGAAATGCAGCGTCTGACGCACGCCTGGGCGCGGCATGATTTCTGCGATCTTACTGCCGCCGCCGACCTGCTGCTGTTCGCTCACCATCATTTTGCCGTTAAAACTGTAGGCGCTGAGCAGTTCTCCGGAGTGCTTGATAATGACCAAGCGCTCAAAGCCAGCAATACCGTTACCCGCATAAACTACCTCACCGCTGCGGGTGCTTTGTACCCGGGAACGTGAAGTAATAACGTAATCGATGCCTTTGTTATCCTTGCTGAAAAGCACACTGGGCTGTTGCGGCAGGGGTCGATACCAGCCTTTGGCGCTCCTTTTGGTGTCCGCTGGGAGCGATTTGGCCGTCGCAGGTGGGCTCACTGTCGCTTTCGTTGACGCCGTTTTCGCTTGGCTGGTTGGTGGCGGGGCTGGCTGGGTCCGCTGGGACCCTGACTTAGACGAAGGCTTAGCGGAGGGTTTTGAGGAGGGCTTCGACGGCGCTCCGGCGACGGTTCTAGTCGGGCTAATTTGCGCCGCCGCAGCGGTTTTTTTGGTCGCCTGTGCTGACCGAGCCACAACTTCTGTAAGGCGTATTTGCTGCCCCGGAAAAATTGTGAAAGGCGCGCGGATTTGATTGGCCGCGGCAAGCTTGCTGTGATCTAGGTCAAAGCGCCAAGCGATAGAATACAATGTGTCGCCGCGCCGCACGGTGTAGGTCTGCTGGCTGCGATCGCTAACCCCGCGGTCCGACACCACGGGGGTACCTGGGCCGACACAGGCCAGTAACATGCTCGTCAACAGCGCAAGCACAAAACCACGCACCCCCAGCGACCGCACGGCGGAGCCCGCAGAGCCTGTGGCAACGGCTAGCGCAGTGCGAATTTGGACAGTAACCATATGCCCAAGCCTCCGATACCACCCGCCGCTAACGCCAGCAGCAAATAACTCTCCTGCCCGGCTTGGGCATACTGATACGGCCACTGCAGTGCAGCCACAACGCCCTCGAGCCCAGATACTGGTTCAGCATCAAGTTCTCGCCACGGCCACAATTTGAGTAATGCGGTGGCCATAAAGCCTGTAAGCAGGGCCAACAAGGGGTCTTGAAAGTGTTCCAACAGCCAGCCTAGTACTCTGGTGAATAGCAGCAAACCGCAGGCGCAGCCACCGGCCAGCACCAACAAAAACAGCCAATCAAGGTTATTCACTGCGCTAATGACGTCGGCATATAGGCCTAACAACAGCAAGACAAAGCTGCCAGAGATCCCGGGCAATATCCACGCACAAACGGCCACCATGCCAGCCACGAACAGCGCCACCAAGGAGCCAGAAAAGTCCTGCACCGGCAGGCTAAGAAAGCTCAAGCCTAGGACCACGCCACAGATGCCATAGGTCAACAGGTTGCGCAGTTGCCGCGCCGCCGCGATTTGATACACCGATACCGTGATTACCCCAAAAAAGAAGGCCCATAGCACCGGGGCGGCGGCGTCAAACAGGAAACCAATGAGCCGTGCGAAGAGCACGATACCCACAGCCATACCGGCCCCAAGCGTAAACAGGAACGCCAATTGATGATGCCGCCAAAACTGCCTGGGCTGACGCAGCATGGGCACCGAGAGTGGGCCAAATGCGACCAGCGCGGCGAGCAGCCGGTAATAAATACCGCTGATAAAGGCAATGGTGCCACCGGATACCCCGGGCACCAGCTCCGCTATGCCCATCATCAAACCACGCGCAAAAACGCTCAGCCAAGAACCGCCCTGCTGAGCGTTACCGTCATCGCCAGAACGTCCCTGGGGCGACTCTGGTCTGGCTGGCCGATCAGATTTTTGCTGAAAATTCCGCATGAGTACCCAAGATCAATTTCGCCACCAGTATACCGGGCTGACCCGGAGGAAATTGCTATTGCTTGGCAATGCCGTTTACCAAGGGCACGAAGTGCACGCGCTCGTGCATGGTCTCGATCAGACCGTCTTCGGTCCGATCAATCACTTGCAGCGACTGGGACTCGGCAGTGCCCACGGGGGCTATTAGTCGCCCCCCAAGCGCAAGCTGATCCACCAACGCGGCTGGTATTTCCGGCGGCGCTGCGGTCACCAAGATACCGTCAAAGGGTGCTTTTTCAGGCCAACCGGCATAGCCGTCACCGTAACGCAGGGTAATGTTGCGCAGCTTCATGGCAGCGAAACGTTGTTGTGCCCGAGGTACCAGCGCCTCAATGCGCTCGACGCTAAACAAACGTTCACATAAAGAGGCCAGCACCGCGGTTTGATAGCCCGAGCCGGTGCCGACTTCAAGCACCCGCTGACGCGGGCTGACGTTAAGCAACTGGCTCATCAGGGCAACGATAAAGGGCTGCGATATGGTTTGGCCGTGACCTATGGGCAGGGAAGAATCCTCATAGGCGCGATGGCCCCACGCTTCGTCGATAAAAATGTGCCGCGGTACGCTGCCAATTAAACTCAGCACGGCCTCGTCAGTAATGCCCTGCTCGCGCAGCCGAGCAACCAAACGATCGCGAGTGCGCTGGGAGGTCATACCTATCCCCTGCAGGTCACAACCGCTCATGCAGCTTGGTCCAAACTCATATCCTGTAGCTCGAACCATTGGCCCAGTAGCACGGTGGCATAAGCTCCTACAGGCAAGTAAAAAGACAGGGTCAGGGTCGCCGCGCCTTGATCTTGTTCACAGGCGATACCCCATGGCCGCACCAGCATGGCGCGTTGGCCACGGTCAACGCCAGCAAATTCCAGCTCCTCACAAACCTCTGCCATGGTTTGCTGGCCGTCGGGGGTCTCGATGGCGCGTAAACTCTGTTGCTGGCGGTGCAACGCCTCGCCGCGTAACTGTTCACGCCCCCGGCCCCAGAGAACGCCAAGCGGTATTGCGTCTGAGCCATCCGCAGCAGTAGTGAGCAGGTCGCCATCCAATGCCTTGTCGAAACTGCCGTCTGCTACCCGACGCGCCAATAGCTCGTTAAAAACCCAACTGCGCAGCACAGACAAATGCCAGCCCTTTTGCTGCCGCGAGACACGCCGGCGACGTCGCTGGCGCAGCCAATTCAAAGCATCACAGAAGTTATGCCGTCCAAAACGCTGCGGGCCAAAATAGTTCGGAAAACCCCGAGCAAACTGGGCTGCCAGCAGTTCAGTGTCGACAGCCCTTGGCAAGTCGCGCAGCACGATACGAAAGCGGTTTGCCTGATGCTCGCCGCGCCGCAGCTTGCGCTGATGGCGGTGGCCTGCCAGCACTTTGATTTGTTCGTCACCTTCGGCATGGCGCAGCGAAGCGGTGCCGATGGCGTTACTCGGACCTGGAAGTCGCACACTAAACCACTGGCGTGTCAGGGCGTGTTTGTCCTTCATCCCCGCATAGCTCACGTCCATGGTCTGCACGTTGAACCGTTTGGCGAGCCACGCGGCAACCGGTGCAGTACTCATGCAGCGCTTTTGTATGTACAGGTAGGCGTGTTCCCCGGCCTCGGTGAAGTCTGTGGCAAGTTGTTCTGTCACCTGCCAATCCTCGGGCTGGGTTTTGATCTTCGCCGCCAGGAGCGATTCTGCCTGCTGCGACAGCGGCCCATAAGACTTGCTCGCCGTCACTGCTCGTCCACCTCGGGAACGAGATAAAACACTTCGCCCTCACGCACCATGCCCAGCTCACTCCTGGCTCTGGATTCAAAGGCCGCAGAATCACGCTTCAGCGCGAGCACCTCGGCAGTCAATTTAGCATTGCGCAAGGTCAGAGCGTCGGCGCGTTGCTGCTGCTCGGCGTAACGTGCCGCCAAGGCCTTGCGCTCAAAGTAGCCAGACTGGCCGAACCAGATTCGCTGCTGCAGGGCGACCAGAACGACGACTAACACGCCAATAGCTACTTTCATACTAGCGCTGCCCCACGTCGTTTAGCCCTGCGCGGCAATCGCGCTGCGACCGGCATAGTGCGCGTCGGCACCCAATGCTGCCTCGATACGCAGCAGTTGATTGTATTTCGCCACCCGGTCAGAGCGGCATAGCGAACCGGTCTTGATTTGACCCGCCGCAGTACCTACGGCTAAGTCGGCGATGGTCGTGTCCTCGGTTTCGCCAGAGCGATGAGAGATAACATTGGTATAGCCAGCTTGCTTGGCCATGTTAATCGCCTGTAGCGTCTCGGTTAGGGTGCCGATTTGATTGAACTTGATCAAAATAGAGTTCGCCACGTTCTGATCGATACCCCGCTGCAGGATACGCGTGTTAGTGACAAACAGGTCATCACCAACCAACTGCACCTTATCGCCGATGCGCTCCGTCAGAGATTTCCAACCTGCCCAGTCTGCCTCATCCATGCCGTCTTCCACCGAGACAATGGGAAAAGCATCACAAAGGTCTGCGAGGTAGCCGACAAAGCCTGCGGAGTCGTACTGCTTGCTCTCACCGGCCAAATCGTAAGTGCCATCGACATAAAATTCAGAAGCAGCGCAGTCCAACGCCAAGGTGACATCGCTGCCTAGACTGTATCCAGCCTTGACCACGGCCTGTTCAATAACTTCCAGGGCTTGGGCATTAGACGCTAAATTTGGGGCGAACCCGCCCTCATCGCCTACTGCAGTCGACAAGCCCATACCCTGCAACACCGCTTTGAGATTGTGGAAAATTTCCACACCACAGCGTAATGCCTCGCGGAACGTCGGCATGCCAACGGGCTGAATCATGAATTCCTGAATATCTACGTTATTGTCGGCGTGGGCACCGCCGTTGAGAATATTCATCATGGGTACTGGCATGCTCATAACACCACCACCGGCTAGGGCGTTAATATGCGCATACAGTGGCTTTTGTTGGCTTGCTGCTGCGGCCTTGGCTGCCGCCAGCGACACCGCAAGCAGCGCATTCGCGCCGAGCCGAGCTTTATTCTCGGTGCCATCTAAGTTCAGCAAGCGTGCGTCAAGATCGAGTTGGTCTACGCAGTCGATACCGCTCAGGGTTTGACTGATTTCGCCGTTCACGAAACCCACCGCTCGTTCAACTCCCTTGCCCAGATAGCGCTGGGGGTCGCCATCACGCAGCTCTAGAGCCTCACGACTGCCTGTCGAGGCACCAGATGGCGCAGCCGCCCGACCTTCGCTGCCATCTTCGGTAAGCACCCGGGCCTCAATGGTGGGGTTGCCACGGGAGTCGAGGATTTCCCATGCGGACACTGCTGCAATTTTTGCGTTCATATGCGTTTCACTCTGCTGACGGCACTGCCACGATCGGCGTTGCTCTGTCTTATACCTGATCTTCCAGTCGCGGCGACTCTTTTACGGTTTTGTCGATGGCCTGCAACTGTTGCAACAGCTGACCTACCAAGGCCAGCGGCCAAGAATTTGGTCCATCCGACTTGGCCTCGGCAGGATTGGGGTGACACTCCATAAACAGCCCGTCGATGCCAGCAGCCACCGCCGCGCGAGCCAGCACTGGCACCATCTCGCGCTGCCCACCCGACGTGCTGCCCTGACCGCCGGGCATTTGTACCGAGTGGGTGGCATCGTACACCACCGGACATTGAGTCTGGCGCATCAGCGCTAAGGAGCGCATATCTGAGACTAAGTTGTTGTAGCCAAAACTGGCTCCGCGCTCACAAACCATTACCTGCTGGTTACCCGTCGAAAGTGCCTTTTTGGCTACATGGAGCATGTCCAGCGGTGCCAAGAACTGGCCTTTTTTGATGTTTACAGGAATGCCCTGCTCACAGACGCGCACAATAAAGTTGGTCTGCCGACACAGAAACGCCGGGGTTTGCATCACGTCTACAACGCTGGCGACCTCATCCAGAGGGGTATCCTCGTGCACATCAGTAAGAACCGGCATCTGCAGCTCGGTTTTCACCTTCTGCAAAATTCGCAGGCCTTCTTCAATTCCAGGGCCGCGGTAACTGTCGATAGAGGAGCGATTGGCCTTATCGAAAGAGCTTTTAAAAATGACCCCGACGCCCAGTGCCTCACCGACCTGCTTGAGGTGCTCGGCAGTGCTCATAATCAGGCTTTCGGTCTCGATAACGCAGGGTCCGGCAATGACGAACAGAGGTTGGCCATCGCCGACGGTCATGTGTGCTAGCTGCATGGCATTTCCCCGTAGTTGTTATTGAGTGAGTGGCCGCTCGGCCAGCGCCGCGTGCATGATGCGGCTACGTACCAATGCCGGCATGCGCAAGCCCAGCGTTTATGAATCCGGTGAACAACGGATGACCACGGCGCGGTGAGGACGTAAATTCCGGATGAAACTGACAGGCAAGGAACCAAGGATGGTCTGCCAGCTCGATCATCTCGACCAGTTCACCATCTTCGGAGCGCCCCCCTACCACCAAACCACGAGCGACCATTTGCTCGACGTAATTATTCTTCACCTCGTACCGGTGTCGATGCCGCTCGTGCACCACACTCGCACCATAGACACGCTCGGCCAAACTGCCCTGATTGAGTAAACAGGCTTGTTCTCCTAGCCGCATGGTGCCGCCAAGGTCACCGTCTTGGGCACGCCGTTCGACCTGCCCTGACTGGTCAGTCCACTCGGTAATGAGCGCAATAACAGGGTGCTCAGAGGCTTCGTTGACCTCGGTAGAGTTCGCGCCCTGCAGATCCGCACAGTGACGGGCAAAGTCGATTACCGCTGCATGCAGGCCATAGCAAATGCCCAGATAGGGAACTTTGTGCTGCCGCGCATAGCCTGCAGCCATGATCTTGCCTTCAAAACCCCGGCCACCAAAACCGCCGGGCACCAATATGGCAGCTGCACCCTCAAGCAACCGCGTACCCGTAGCTTCCACATCTTCGGCGTCAATGTAGTCAATACGTATCTTCGTTTCGGTTTGAATGCCCGCGTGGGTGATGGCCTCAATCAGCGACTTATACGCGTCTAGTAGCTCCAAGTACTTACCAACGAAGGCGATCTTAAGCTCGCGCTTGGGCGCCAGTTGAGCCGCCACTACCCGACGCCAGTCACTGAGGTCAGCTTCCTCGCATTCGAGCTGCAGTTGTTCCACCACATAGGCATCTAGACCCTGTTCGTGGAGTTCAAGTGGGCCCTGATAAATCGTGTCGATGTCGCGCATGCTGACCACGCCGCGCTCTTCTACACTGGTGAACAATGCAATTTTGCTGCGCTGCGATTCGGGAATAGGAGCCTCTGACCGGCACACTAAGATGTCTGGCTGCAAACCAATAGAGCGCAGTTCTTTAACGGAATGCTGGGTTGGCTTGGTTTTAATCTCACCGGCCTTGCGCAGGTAAGGCACGAGGGTGAGGTGAATAAACAGCGAACGGGTGCGGCCTACCTCCATGCGCAGCTGTCTGATGGCCTCCAAGAAGGGCTGGGATTCAATATCACCCACGGTGCCGCCCACTTCGACAATGAGCACATCCACATCTTCAGCGACCAGCCGGGTGCGACGCTTAATTTCATCTGTAACGTGGGGTATGACCTGCACCGTGCCGCCAAGGTATTCGCCCGTGCGCTCGCGGCGCAGCACTTCGGCGTAGACGCTACCGGTAGTAAAGTTGTTGTTGCGACTCATACGCGCGTTAGAAAAGCGCTCGTAGTGACCTAGGTCGAGGTCGGTTTCTGCGCCATCGGCGGTCACAAAAACCTCACCGTGCTGGATGGGACTCATGGTGCCGGGATCGACGTTGATGTAGGGGTCCATTTTCAATACGTTGACACGCAGCTTGCGCGCTTCCAACTGGGCCGCCAGCGAGGCCGTAAGAATGCCCTTGCCGAGTGAGGAAACTACACCGCCGGTAACAAATATATATCGCGTCATTGAATCCCATCTTTAGCCGCAAACCGCAAGCGTGACCACAAAATGTTGCCACAAAGCGCGATGCGTCGCCGATAAAAAGGACGCCAACATGCTGGGCAAGATGGACTGATAATCTAGCAGTTCGCTAGGCCAACCTCAATCTTCACGTGCATATACCGAGACCAGGCAGAGCCGATAGGGCTCAAGATCAAACAAACAGGCTGGCAGCTAGGTCGTCACAGCATGCCCGTTCAGGGTGCAGTACAGCGTAAGCGCGTCTGTCTTGACCATGGCGCGAGGGCGCTGCCACGCACCGACTAACGCCACTAAGCCTTGGGCATCCCAAAGCAATGGATAATGAGGCCGCCGCCACGGCGGAATACCAGCTTGCTGAAAGTGCGTTTTGAGGGATGCGGCAGAGCGCGCATCATGATCCAGCCGATCACGACTGGTAAGATACGGGTCGCCGCTGTAGGCAAAGGCATCTACCGCGCCCGCCTCTGCCGACCGCAACATAAAGGCTTGCTGACGCCAGGCAAACTCGGCGGGCGGCGCCAAGGGCATAGCCGGCCACTGCGGATCAGCGCAGTCTGCCGCGCGCTCGAAATACAAGCGGTCACGCCAAACATGCAAACTTGCCGTGTCGAGGTCGAGCTTGGCCCGCCCAGCGGCTGATGCTTGGCGCAAGAATTCCATCAAGGCTGCATCCGCAACCCGATACTCGCCTCGCTGCGCAAGATAGACACGTAGCCAGGCCAAGCCCAACTCGGCAGGCGATGGCAACTGGGACAGCGCGACTTCGTCAGGGATCGGCTGCAGATAAAAGTCCAGCAAGGCCCGCTGTGCAGTAAAGCCTTGGGCAGAATGCTGCAGGCGAGCGGCAAAGTTGGGCCAACGCTGCTGTAGCGTCGGCAGCACTGCGTGGCGCAGGTAATTACGGTCGTAGGCGGTGTCCTGATTGCTGGGGTCTTCGACCCATTCAACCTTCTTGCTGCGCAAATAGTCGAGCAAGCGATTTTTGTCCGTATCCAGAAAGGGACGTACAAAGTGACCGGCTGCTAACTGACCATGGTCGCGCATGGGCAGTACGCCGCGGCCTTGGAGCAGCCGCATGAGTAACGTTTCTGCCTGATCTTGTCGATGATGAGCCAACATCAACACGTCTGATGCGGTCATATGGCGGGCGAAAAATGCGTAGCGTGCTGCTCGAGCCGCCGCTTCGGTGTTGCCCTGCGCCGACACAACAAGAGACTCTACCGTCAGCGGCACATGCAGGTCTGCGCATAGCCGACCACAGGCCTCTGCCCATTGCGCGGACTGATGATGCAGTTGATGGTCGGCATGCAGGGCCTGTACGGAAATCTGCCCAGCGAGGTGCTCGCTTACGCAGTGCAGCAGCGCGAGAGAATCTGCGCCACCGCTCAGTGCCACAAAAACTCGTCTAATGCCCTGCCGGCCAACACAGTCGAGGGCGCGATCCAAATCTTCAAATAAATCTAGATACACTACTTAATACCATGTTTTATATGGATTTAGTATCTAAGACTGACTCGATCAGGGCCAAAAACATTGGCCAGTGATACGAGTAAATGTTCGGAAATTTGCACCCGCCACTGCTCACCAAGCGTAATTTTAGCCACGGCACCAGCCTGCTGATAGAGCAGTACGATAGGACAGTCTGCGTTTGCAGCCAGTCCCTCCTGCCGGTACTTGGCCACCAATTGCATCAGTTGTTTGCTGAAATCATCGGGCAGGCTGCTGTGGGAAAAGTCCAGCTGTAAGCCGCGACTGAAACGCTGACGCGCCTCGTCAATGGTCAGAATGCGACTGGCGCGCAGAGCCATGCCGGCAGTGTACTCGTCGTGCTGTATTTCGCCCTCAACCACCAGCAACTCGTCCTTGCTGACCTTGTTGCCATATTGCTCAAAGGCTTCGCTAAAGAGCGACACTTCAAGCCGTGCGGTGCGGTCGTCCAACACCAAAAAGCCCATGGACGTGCCGCGCTTGGTTTTCATCACCCGTTGACTGACCACCATCCCAGCTACCCATTGGGTTTGCTTAGAAGTACGCAGATCCTTGATTGGGGTACGGCAAAATTGGCGGATTTCGCGCTCATAGCCATCGATGGGGTGGCCGGTGAGAAACAAACCAAGGGTGTCTTTTTCGCCGTGCAATCGCTGCATAGCCGTCATTGGCGGCACCTGCACAGGCGTAATGCAGCTGTCCGCAGTTGGTTCAGCAATACCTCCAAACAGGTCGGTTATGCCGACCTCGGCATTTCGGGCGACCTGTTCGGCTCCCTGTATGGCCTGCGGCATTTGCGCCACCAGTCGCGCCCGCCCTTGATTGAGTCCTTCTTCTTGGCCAATAAAGTCATCCATGGCGCCAGCGTACATCAGCGCTTCCAGAACACGTTTGTTGACCTTTTTGCTGTCAAGGCGCTGGCAAAAGTCTGGCAAATCCTGAAACGGCCCAGCCTCACGGGCCTGCACAATAGCCTCTACTGGCCCCTCGCCTACCCCACGCACAGCGCCAAGGCCATAAATAACTGCGCCGTCCCGGGCACAAAAACGAAATTCACTCTTGTTCACCGAAGGCGGCAAAAGCTGCAACTGCATACGCCGCACCTCTTCCACTAGCACGACCACTCTGTCGATATTTTGCATATCTGCTGACAGGTTGGCGGCCATGAACTCTGCTGGGTGGTGCGTTTTCAGCCAAGCGGTCTGAAAGCTAAGCAAGGCATAGGTGGCCGAGTGCGACTTGTTAAACGCATAGCCTGCAAACTTTTCCATCAGGTCGAAAATTTCGTTTGCCAGCTCTGCAGCCACACCGTTGTCACCGGTGCCCTGCAAAAATTGCTCACGCACCTTGGCCATCTCAGAGGCTTTTTTCTTGCCCATGGCGCGTCTGAGCAGATCCGCTTGTCCAAGGCTGAAACCCGCCAACACTTGGGCAATTTGCATTACCTGCTCTTGATAGAGCACCACCCCATAGGCGCCTTCGAGCACAGTATCGAGGGTGGGATGGGGAAAACTCACCGGCTCTTTGCCGTGCTTACGATTGATGTAATCGTCTACCGCACCAGACTGTAGTGGGCCCGGCCGGAACAGGGCTACCAAAGCGATGATGTCGTTAATGCTGTCCGGCAGGAGACGACGAATCAGGTCTTTCATGCCCCGGCTCTCGAGCTGAAAAATGCCGGTGGTTTCGGCCCGACGCAACATCTCAAAGGTGGCTCTGTCACCCAGCGGCAGTTCCTCGATACGCAGCAGCGCAGTATCCGGCTGGCGCTGGGCATTAATACTTTTTACTGCCCAGTCAATAATGGTCAGGGTCTTCAAGCCCAGAAAGTCGAATTTGACCAGACCCGCGCGTTCCACATCGTCTTTGTCATACTGGGATACCAATCCGGCTCCCGCCTCTTCTGTATACAGCGGCACGAAATCCGTCAGCGCTGAGGGTGCGATAACCACACCACCCGCATGGCGGCCGACATTGCGCACAATGCCTTCCAGCTTGTAGGCCATGTCCATGATCTCGGCCACCTCGTCGTTATCATTAACGAACCCGCGCAGTTCCTCGCTATCCTCCATGGCCTTATTCAGCGTCATGCCTACCTCGAAAGGAATAAGCTTGGACAGCTTGTCGGCTAAACCATAGGGCTTACCCTGAACTCGGGCCACATCGCGGACCACGGCCTTGGCCGCCATGGTGCCGAAGGTAATGATCTGGCTTACCGCCTCTGCACCGTACAAATCGCTGACATGGGCAATAACGCGGTCGCGGCCTTCCATGCAGAAGTCCACATCAAAGTCAGGCATGGAAACCCGCTCGGGATTCAAAAATCGCTCGAACAGCAGGTCATATTCCAGCGGGTCTAAATCGGTAATGCCAAGCGCATAGGCCACCAGGGAACCACCGCCAGAACCGCGCCCAGGACCAACGGGGATGTCGTTAGCCTTAGCCCATGCGATGAATTCCATGACGATCAAAAAGTAGCCTGCAAAGCCCATCTGGTTAATAACATTGAGCTCGAATGCCAGTCGTTCGGCATAGACAGCTGGTTCGGCAAAAGCTTCACCAAAAGCGTTGATGCGAGTGCCTGCCAGGCGCTGCCGCAAACCTTGGTCCGATACCTGTTGCAGGTACTGCTCCGGAGTTTGCGCATCAGGAATGGGGTAGTCGGGCAAATAGTAGGTGCCTAGGGAAACCTGCACATTGCAGCGCATGGCAATTTCTAGGCTGTTGGCCACTGCCTGAGGGATGTCGGCAAACAGCTCGAGCATTTCCGCACCACTGCGAAGATATTGCTCGGCACTGTGCACGCGCTGCCGCCGCGAGTCGTCGAGCACCCGGCCTTCGTGGATACAGACCCGGGTCTCATGGGCCTCAAAGTCGTCTGCATCGAGAAAACACACATCGTTCGTTGCAACCACGCCTATTTGGCGCTGCTGTGCAGCGGCTACCGCCCAGCGTATGAATAACTCCTCATTGGCCCGCCCGGTGCGGGTCAGTTCTAGGTAGTAGCGGTCAGCGAATACCCCATGCCAGCGCTCTAGGGTGTCGAGGGCTGTTTGCTCATCGCCATTACAAACATGCTGCCACAGGTGTCCGCCTACCCCTCCGGACAGAATAATCAGCCCCTCGCTGCGCTCGAATAACTGATTCTCAGTAAGCTCGCCGCGACGCTCGGCAGCGGTGTAACTGGAGGATATTAAGGCCAACAAGTTCTTGTAACCTGCGGCGTCTTGGGCCAACACCACGATGCGTGCCGCCGGGCCTTGTTGGGGCGGCGTAATCCATAGCTCTGCACCCAGCAGGGGTTTTACTCCCTTCGCCAAGCTGTGCTCGTAGAACTTTACCAGCGCAAACAAGTTATTGCGGTCGGTTAAGGCGAGGGCTGGAATGTCTCTTGCGGCGGCCTCAGAAACCGCGCTTTTGACCTTCAGCAAGCCCTCGGCGAGGGAGAATTCACTGTGGGCATGTAAGTGCACAAAGTGCGGGGCTGTCTGTTGCGGCGAGTCCACAACCGGGAGGGCCGACTCTGCCAGGGCTGTTTTTATCTGGTTTGCCTCGCTCATACCCCGCCCTGCTCAGACATCCGCGCCAGCGCTGCCTGCACCGGCGCGTAGCTGCGGCGGTGGGCGGGGCAGGGCCCAATGGTGCGCAGTACGCGCCGATGCTTCGGCGTGGGGTAACCCTTGTGCCCAGCAAAACCGTATTCGGGGTAACGTTCACCAAGTTCTACCAGCTCCGCATCTCGGGTTACTTTGGCGACAATCGAGGCGGCAGAAATCGCCGCAACGGTTTTGTCACCCTGCACAATAGCCTCAGTGGGTAGCCCAAGTTCCGGCACTTTGTTGCCGTCCACGAGCACGCGATCTGGCTGGATGGTGAGACCCGCAACAGCACGACGCATGGCCAAGTGACTGGCGTGGAGGACATTGAGCTCATCGATTTCTTCGACGCTGGCACGGCCAACGCTGACGGCCAATGCCCCAGCCAGTATTTCATCTGCCAATCGCTGGCGTCGCTTCTCACTAATGCTCTTGGAGTCGGCAAGGCCTTCGATGACATTGGCAGGATCAAGAATAACCGCGCAGGCCAACACCGGCCCTGCCAGCGGTCCGATGCCCACCTCGTCCACACCGGCAGTAAGGGCTGTAGTTGTGAACTGGGCTGCTGGCATGGTCGGCTCGTAGGCAATGTCAGGTGACTGGATTCAACACATTACCTTGACCGCTGCGCAGAGAAAACCTTGCGCTGGCATTTATACCGAAACAGGCGCCCGCCGGCTCTCATCGAGCAAGTCTGCGACGCCAAGGGCCGCCCCAGCCGAAGGTCCAAGTCCCGAAGCCCCTGCCGCCAACTCGGCGTGCAGTTGAGCAAAACTATCGAGGTATTCGGGCTGTGCCAGAGGCTGATCTAACTGCTCTGTTAGTGCTTGGCATATGGCCTCAGGGGTTGCGGCTTTTTGCACCAGTTCTGGCACCAGCATGCGCCCCGCAAGGATGTTGGGTATGGCGATAAAGGGGGTTTTGAGCAGCGCATTGGCAATAAAAAACGTCAGCGTCCCAAGCCGATAAGTCACCACCATGGGGCGTCTGAGCAACATGGTTTCAAGGGTACTAGTGCCAGATTTCACCAGCGCTAAGTCACAGGCAATAAGCGGCAAACGTGCATCACCTAGGTAGTGTAGCTGGGCTACGTCTGCAAAAGCCTCGGCCAGATCCTTAACCTGAGCACGACGCGCCTCGTTCAAACACGGAACCACTACCTGCAGAGTTTGATTGCGCGAGGCCAACTGTGCTGCCAGCAGGCGCGCGGCTTGTAACATGTCTTGCAGCATCAGCCGTACCTCGCTGCTGCGGCTACCCGGTAGCAGCGCCAAGGTCACATCTGCGCGGGGCAAGCCCAGCGTGCTTCGCGCCCGATGGCGCGCCTGCTCACTGCCCGTTTCGGGTAAAATTTGCGCCGCCAGAGGGTGGCCGATGAAGCGCGCATCGACGGCGTGCGCGCGGTAAAAGTCCGGCTCAAAGGGAAATAGACAAAAAAGCTTGTCGGCACTTTGCGCCACTTTCTTGGTACGACCGCGCCGCCAAGCATAGACCGACGGGCTCACATAGTGGGCGGTGGGAATACCCTGCCGCTTCAAACGGCGCTCAAGCATCAAGTTGAAGACGTTGAAATCGATGCCGACAAAGGCATCGACCTTGCGCTCCACCAAGGTGGCCGCAACGCTGCGATAAAGCCTGTAGAGGGCTGGTAAACGCAGCAGGGGTTCACGAAAGCCATGAACGGCAAGAGCCTCGAAATCGGCGAGTACCTGCAAGCCCTCAGCCTGCATGCTCGGTCCCCCAACACCGATAAAGGATACCGCGTGCTCGCCTAGATGAGCTTTCAAAGCTTGCATTAGGCCAGCCCCAAGATTGTCACCCGAAGGCTCGCCAGCGAGCAGGCCTATAACAATCCGCGGTGCTTGTGGTGCTCTATGCGCCACTTCCACTGCCGTGCCCACTGCGTCCACTGCTTCGTATGATGCCCACATCCGACCCTTCAATAGAGCTGGCGAAGACCTCGACCTCCGCATGACTGGCGCGCAACTCGCTCATTTGTGAGAGGGCTTCTGCCACTTTCAGGCCACTTCGATACACCAGTCTATGGGCCTGTTTGAGTGCAGCACGCACGTCAGCGCCGATGTCTCTCCGCCGAATACCCTCCACATTCAGACCGACCGCCCAGGCTGGATTGCCTGCCACCGTCATAAAAGCAGGCACATCCTTGGTGACCATGCTCATGGCCGCTATATGGGCACATGAGCCGACTTTACGAAACTGCGGAATGCCGCAATAACCGCCGAAATTGGCGTAGTCGCCAACCTCAACATGGCCTGCCAACGAGGCGTTATTGGCCATGATGACATGATCTCCCACGATGCAGTCGTGGCCAATATGGACATAGGCCATCAGCAAGCAATTGACGCCTACCACGGTTTTGCCAATACCTCCTTTCGCCATCCCCCGGTGCATGGTTACACCCTCACGAATAATGGTGCCAGCACCCACCTCTAGCACCGAATCTTCTCCGGCGTAGGCAATCGCAGGAGTGTCTTCGCCGACGCTGGCGAACTGGTAGATTTTTACCCCGTTGCCGATACGACTCGGGCCTCTGAGCACCACATGAGACTTCAGCACCACATCGTCGCCAAGCGTTACATTGGGACCGACCACGCAATAAGGGCCGATCTGCACATTGGCGCCAAGTTGCGCAGATCCGTCGACCACAGCAGTAGGGTGAATCATGTCGATTGCTCCACCACAGTTAGCACCGCAGAGCAGGCCAGTGCTCCGTCCACATAGGCCGCGCAGTCAAACTTCATCATCATGCTGCGATCGGCAATGATCTTGCTCTCTAGGTCAAGGCGATCACCGGGTATCACTTGGCGACGAAAGCGCGCCTTCTCCACGCCACCGAACAGGTAGTTGGTACCGTCGGCTGGGCGAATACCCTTGGTTTCAAAGGCCAGGACACCAGAAAGCTGGGCCATAGCCTCAAGAATCAGCACGCCGGGCAATATAGGCTGACCTGGAAAATGTCCGTTGAACATTTCCTCGTTGGCGGTCACGTTCTTATAACCCCTGATGCGCTGCCCTGCGACGGTTTCCGTTACTCTGTCGAGAAGGAGAAACGGATAGCGATGCGGTAAGTACTCAAACAGTTGGTTAATGGTTTTCACATCACTCATGTCGGTTTCCGTTTTCCAATTTTTTAACGCGATTGAATAAGTCGCTCAGTGCACTGAGCTTCACCGCGTTGCGCAACCACTTGTTGTGCTCCGTAGCAAGTACGGAACCTGAGTACACACCGGGGCGGTCGATTGACTGACTGACCGTGGTGCGCACGCTGACGATCACCTGATCGCATATTTTTATCGGATGCTGGCCACCTACGCCGCTGCCCCCAGCGAGCATGCAGTGACTGCCGATTTCCGTGCTGCCCGCAATTCCAACGCAGCCGCAGATTAGGGTGTGGTCGCCGATTTTGCAGTTGTGCCCGATCTGTACTTGGTTATCAATTTTCACCCCGTCGCCGACCACTGTGTCGTCAATAGCACCGCAGTCGATGGTGGTACCGGCCCCAATGGATACATTGTTGCCAATACGCACACCGCCAATCTGCGCGATAGTCGCAAAATGCCCCCGTTCGTCGGGGGTATAGCCGAAGCCCGCGGCCCCAAGCACGACGCCAGAATGCACCGTACATCCTGCCCCCATGCTGACACGAGGGTACACACTGACGCTGGGATAAATGACGCTATTGGCACCGATCGCCGAGCCCTTACCGACGCTGCAGTTGGCCTGTATGACGACATTGGCGCTAAGGATGACATTGGCAGCGATGACGACGTTGGGACCAAGACAGACACCCTCACCAAGCACCGCGCTTGGATCAACCACTGCACTGGGATGAATACCGGGGGCAAAGGCTTCGGTATCCTCAAACAGCTGAGAGGCACGGGCGAAAGACAAATAGGGTTGGGCGACAACGAGGCTTGGGCAAGGTGAGGAAGCGGCATCCGCAGCGCTGAGAATCACCGCGCTGGCTTGAGTCTCAGCCAGCAATGGCCGATAGCTGGCGCCCGATAAGTGGGTCAGATCACCGGCCTTCGCGCTGCCAAGACTGCCGAGCCCGCTGACCCACACAGCGCTGTGATTTTCCACCGGAGTAGCAAAAGGGCCGACAATGTCGGCCCCAATATGCTGTGCGATTTGCGCCAGCGAGTATTGTTTGCTGCCAGCAGGCATGTTGCTCAAACCAAACGGCGAATCGGTGCTTACTCGGATTGCTCGTTAAGCTTTTCCGTTACACGGCGAGAAATATCGTGCTTGGGATTGGCATACAGCAGCTGATTGGGATTTGCCGGTAGGATTAGATCAATCTGATCGATCTGGATCAGGTCATTGAGCACTTTTTGGAACTTAGGCCCTAGCGACTGCAGTATTTCCTGCACGCGGTCCTGATTTTCTTTTTGCAGCTTTTGGCTACCGAACTGCAAATCCGTACCCATGCTCTCAATGTCTTTCAATGCTTTGCGGCGCTCTGATTCACTCATCACCTCGCCGTCTTTCTGCAGTTTTTCCTGCAAAGCCTGAATGTCTTCCTGCATGGTCCGCAGTTCGTCTATCTCTGGCTGTAGCTCTTTTTGCGCGGCTTCAATCAACAGTTGAGCCTCGTCACTGGTCAAAATCGCAGCCTGAGGATCAAGAACAACAATTTTCATCTCAGCGCTGACGGCTGGTGCGAGAAAAAACAACGCCACCAAGGCGGTGCGGATGAGTTTGTTAAACATTAATGTCTCCTGAAGTGTTAGTCCGGGTTGTGTTCCGGGTTTCAATCCGGCGAAGCCGGCCTATTCTATCCCACATTGCTAGGCAACGACGACCCTAGAAAGTTTTGCCCAGTTCAAACTGGAAACTTTCTTCTTCGTCGAAGAATTTAGTATTTATGGGTTTCGAAATAGCGAAGGTCAACGGCCCGAACCCACTAAGCCAACTGAGCCCTATGCCTGCAGAGTATCGCAGTTCGTCAGTGTCAAAGTCGAAGCAATTTGTGCTGACTAACGGGCACTCAGTATTAAAGACGTTCCCGGCATCGAAGAAGAGCGCAGGACGGAACTGGCGATTATCTTCCACGAAGGGCAGCGGAAAAATAAGCTCGGCAGAAAACTCCAGCAGCAGGTTGCCGCCGAAAGGCTGACCGTAGCGACCGTCGTTGTCGAAATTACCAATGATTATGGGATTCCCATCGGCATCTAGCGGCGGCGTACTGCGCGGCCCTAAGGTCGAGTTTTCAAAGCCACGAATGGAGCCAAAGCCGCCAGCGAAAAAGTGCTCGTAAAAAGGCAGCGATGGCGAGTCACCATAGCTGCCGCCAAAACCCAATTCGGTGCGCAGCTTCAAGGTGAAAATATTGGTTAGCGGGAAGTATTTCTCGCCCTGATAGGTGACTTTGTAAAACTCAAGGTCGCTGCCCGGGGCCGCAAACGTCAGCCCCAAGGACTGGGAGGATCCGCGATCAGCGAAAACCCCTCGGTTCAAAGTCGATCGCAGCCACGATAAGTTGGCTTTGAAATTCAGCGCAGTGGAGCCGTTGCGCTGAATAAACTCGCTGATTTCTTGCGCTGCGGCAAAGCCTTCACGAATTTCCGTTTGTTCGATGTTCATGCCGAAGTTGATGCGTTGGGTCTCGCCGATTGGAAAGCCAAAATTGACACCAACCCCCGCTGCATCAGTACTGTAGCGTGCGATGTTACGCGCATCATAATCGAGCCGACGCAGGAACACGTTATAGCCTCGACTGATGCCATCAAGGGTGAAGTAGGGATCGAAGTAGTTGAAATTAATCGACTGCTGAAATTGGGAATAGCTCAAGCCCACCGAAAGTGAGTTGCCGCTGCCCTGCAGGTTTGATTGCTGGTAGTTGGCGCCCAGAATCAATCCATAGCCTTGAGAGTAGGCCAGAGTGCCTGAGATTGCGCCGGAGGGCTGCTCCTCTACCGAAAAATCCACATCGATCTGATCGTCAGTACCGGGTACTTGGGGCGTTTCTACTTCAACGCCTTTGAAGTAACCCAGACGCTCGAGGCGTACCTTGGAAAGATCAATCTGCGCCGTCGAGGCCCAGCCTGCCTCCATTTGACGAATTTCACGGCGCATCACGCGGTCTTGGGTCAACTCGTTGCCGGTAAAGTTAATGCGGCGCACATAGGCACGCTTACCTGCGTCGACAAAGAATTCAACATCGACGGTGTCGTCATCGTTTAGCTTTGGCACGCCGCTGGCGGTGGCGAAGGTAAAGCCGCCGTTGCCCAACGCCGCGGTCAACCGCTCTTCTGTGGCCGTTATCAGCGCTTGGGAAAACGTCTGGCCATTGGCAACAACAATCAGGCTCTCTAGGTCTGCTGCGCGCACGTCGCCCAATTCACCCACTAGGTTTACGTCATTTATGGTGTAGACCTTTCCCTCGTCCACGCCGACGGTGATATACACCTGCTGGCGGTCGGGGGTGATGCTCACTTGGGTGGAGGTAATATCGAAGTCGGCGTAACCCCGGTCCTTGTAGAAGGCCTCAAGCGTTTCCAAATCGCCAGAGAGCTTCTCCCTGGCGTACTTATCGTCGTTGCGATAAAACGACAAAATCGATGGGTGCTTGAGTTCAAGCCTATCCAGCAGTTGGGCCTCGGTGAAAGCACGATTACCCACAACATTGATATGACGGATGCCTGAGCTTTCGCCCTCTTCAACATTGATCTTAATGTTGACCCGATTACGAGGCAGCTCTTCGATTTCGCTATCGATAGACGCGCCATAGCGGCCTTGCGATACGTACTGGCGTTCCAGTTCGAGCCCCATCCGCTCTAATGTGGCCTGCTTAAAAATTTCGCCTTCCTGCAACCCCTGATCGGCCAAGCCACCAAGCAGCGCCTCGGATTCGATGGCCTTGTTACCTTCTAGCTCAATCGACTCGATTGCCGGACGCTCGGACAGCGAGACGATGAGTACACCGCCGTCCCGGGCGATTTGAATGTCGTTAAAATAGCCTGAGGCAAACAGTGAGCGGGTAATTTGTCTCACCGCCAAGTTGTCGACACGATCGCCGACGCTGATTGGAATAATGTTGAACACGGTGCCGGCAGAAACGCGCTGCAAGCCTTGGAGTCGCACATCGGCTACAACGAACTCTCCGGCCTGACTCAGATTATAGGATTGCCTGGGGGCTTGCGCCGCATGCACAGCGTTGCTCAGCAAAGCGAGAATGGCAACAACGCCAAGCCCACATCCTGCCGATCTGGCGAGAATCTTTGTCCAATTCAACCGCATGTTTTGTTCCAAGTTCTTACTTTAGCCAAAATCAACATGTCATCCCCAAACAACATGAGACGGCGGCCGTCTGAGAGGAGACGCAAGGTTAAACGGGCGACCTACAACAGTCGAGCCAAATCGTTGTAGGTGACAAAAATCATTACCGCACCAAGCAGCACAATACCTACCTGCATGATGCTCATTTGCAGCCGCTCGGACAGGGGTTTGCCGCGCAGCATCTCGATGCTGGTAAACACCACATGGCCGCCATCAAGCATAGGGATAGGCAACAAGTTAAGCACGCCCAGTGAGACGCTCATCAGCGCCATGATGTTGAGAAAAAACTGCCACCCCACTCGGGCCGAGTCGCCGGCAATTTTTACGATGCCAACCGGACCTACAAGGTTCTCTGCGGACACACTGCCGACGATCATTTTTTTCATCATGGCCAGCGTCATCACCGTCATATCCCAGGTCTTAGCGGCCCCTAATTGAATGGCTTTGAGCGGCCCGTACTGCACTTTTTCGCGTACTGGCGCAATGCCCAAACGGCCGATAACGGTTCCGTCGGCTGCGGCGACGGCTTCAGGAATGGCGCTGATGTAAATGCGCCGACCCTCGCGCAGCACCGCAAAGGACAATGCTCTGGCCGGCGAGGCAACAATGTACTCTACCCATTGCGACCATTGCGAAATGGGCTGTCCGTCAACTGCGACAATCCAGTCCCCGCTTTGCAGCCCCGCTCTCTCGGCTGCCGAGCCTGCAACCACTTGTCCGACAATACTTAAGCGGATCGGCTGCAAGTCTAAAGAGCCAAGCAGATCCGGTTCGCCTTGGCCACGATGCCAGTTGTCAATCGGCAAAACGATATCCGAGGCTTGATGGGTAGATAAATCGGTGACGCTCAGCACAATGTTGCCACTTTCGCCAAGGCGATCACCCAGCCCCATCAGTACGTCTTGATAGTTCTGCACTGGGTTGTCGTCTACCGCAATCACCTCAAAAGGACCGGTTGCACCAGCTTGGGCCAAGGTACTGTCCGCTTCGCCACCCGCAAAGGTGGGCGTGAACTGCAGTGAGCCGAGCATAAACAGCAACGCATAGATCACAATCGCGAGCACGAAGTTGGCAGCGGGACCCGCCAGTGAAATGGCAATGCGCCAGAGCGGTGACAGGTGGGTATAGCCCAAGGCGTCGCTTGGCACCGAGCCGTCTGCCGCTTCGGCCTTAATCACCGGATCACGATCGTCGTACATTTGTACGAAGCCGCCGAAAGGAATCATGGCCAACACAAATTCGGTACCGTATTTATCTGACCAACGCAGCAGTGGTCGACCAAAACCAACGGAAAAGCGCACAACATGCACCCCAGACCGTCTGGCTACCCAAAAATGGCCGAACTCGTGTATGACAACGATGACGCCCAGCAGCAGTAAAAAGGCTAGCGGATATTGCAACCAATCCGTCAGGCGATACTCCAAACCAAGAAGGGCAGCACAGCGACGATGGAGTCGATTCGATCCAGCACGCCACCGTGTCCGGGCAAAATGTCTCCAGAATCTTTCACCCCAGAGACACGCTTCAGCAAACTTTCAAACAGATCACCAAGAATGGATATTAGGCTCATTACAAGGGTCAATCCGATTGCGGTGTAAAAATCTACGGCGCCCGCAAAGACCAGACCACCGGCGCAAATGAGCAAGACCAGCGTCACGCCCCCGGCAGCACCTTCACGGGTTTTCGCCGGACTGACTTTTGCTGCCAGAGCATGCTGGCCGAACGCCCGGCCAGCGAAAAATGCGCCGACATCTGTGGCTGTTGTCAGCACGAACAGCCACAGCAGCCACCAGCGGCCGTGCTCTTGCTGGAATAAAGTCACCAAGCATAGCCACGCGCACAACATCAGCACCCAGCCCAGCACCGCGACAAACCATGGTTTACGGTAAATCCAAGAAAATTTGGGATGCAGGAGTATGCTGACGAATCCGAGCAGCCAAAGTACGCCAACGCTGACAATAAACTGCGGCCAATACTCTGCTTGGGTCATGCCAACGATGCCGAGCGCCAATAAAGCGCCTACATACTGCAGCCTTTGCTTAGTTTCGGTCCAGCCCGCAAAGGCAGCCCATTCGTAGGCACCAATACTCGCTGCGATGCCGAAAATCAGCCCAAACAGCCACAAGGGTGCCAGAAAAATCGTCGCCAACGTCAGTCCCGCGAGGCCAAGGGCGGTGTAGACGCGATTACGCAACATGCTATGTGCGCCCGCCGAAACGGCGCGTGCGCTGGGCATAGGTAGCAACAGCCTCTTGCAGCGCCGCCGCATCGAAATCAGGCCAAAACAGATCGGTAAAAAACAGCTCGGTATAGGCCAGATCCCAGAGCAAAAAATTACTGATTCGGTAATCACCACCCGTGCGGATGAGCAAATCAGGCTCTGGCAGCCCGCTCAGGCTCAGGGCGCCAGCGAAAGCCGCCTCATCTACTTGCGCTGGCTGTAGTTCACCATCAGCGACCCTTTGCGCCATATGCCGTGCCGCATTGACAATATCCCAGCGACCGCCAAAGTTTACCGCTACCGACAAACTGAGCCGCGTATTGTCTGCTGTTAGAGCCTCACATTCGGCCATCATCTTTTGAATATCTGGCGCGAAATGGCTGCGCTCACCAATCACCCGCAAGCGCACACCCTGCTGATGCAGATAATCGATTTCTGTACGCATGACATGTCGCATCAGATCCATTAGCAGGCCGACCTCGGCCTCTGGGCGATGCCAGTTCTCGGTGCTGAAGGCAAATACGGTCAGGCTCTTTACGCCCAACTCGGCACAGGCCTCGGCGATGGGACGCAGGCGTTTTGCGCCAGCGCGGTGTCCGGCGGCTCCGGGTAAGTGTCGCGCGCTAGCCCAGCGGTGGTTGCCATCCATAATGATAACGACATGCTCGGGCACCGGGTCATCGGCTTCAAGCAATGCCGCCTGTGCAGGCCCTGCCACCGCCTCACTCTGGGCCTGTGACTTTGCCTGACTCGGCTCTTGGGGTCGGTCTTGCATGGCTAGACAGTAGGCTCTTAGATTTCCATTAACTCGGATTCTTTTGCCGCTAGCGCACTGTCGATCTGAGCGGTACGTTTATCGGTGTGTTCTTGGGCCCGCTCTTCACCACGGCGGGCGTCGTCTTCTGATGCTTCTTTTTCTTTCACCAACTCGCGGATGTCGGCGATGGCATCACGCCGGATGTTGCGGATAGATACGCGACTGTTCTCCGCCTCGGCCTTGGCCTGTTTCGCCAAATCCCGTCGATTTTCTTCGGTTAGCGGCGGCAGCGGAATGCGAATCACCTCGCCATTATTCACTGGCGTTATGCCCAGTTCACTGCGCAGGATGGCTTTTTCTAATTCCACCACCAAGGGCCGTTCCCAAGGCGCTAGCAGCAGTGTTCGCGCATCTTCAACAGACACCGAGGCCACCTGATTAAGCGGTGTGGCGACACCGTAGTAGTCGACTGTTATGCCATCGAGTAAGGCTGGGTTGGCGCGGCCGGTGCGGATTCTACCAAAGGTATTGGCTAAAGCGTCTAGGGTTTTACCCATGCGCTCGTCTGCATCCTGCAATATTTCGTCTATCACGAGTACTTCCTCATCTCCCCGTTTTACGTTTCACCATGCCCTAAAGTAGCGGGGCTTCAGTCGCGACAAGAGACGCCCAAGTCGGACCACCTCAGCTAGCACCTCGTCCAACCGTCGAGCCAGCGCTTCAGACTTCTACTCGCGTGCCGATGTCGGCTCCCTCACTGATTGCCACCAGTGCACTATCCTTTTGCACATCGAATACCACAATGGGCATGGCGTGGTCGCGGCACAGTACCATGGCAGTAAGATCCATAACACCAAGCTGCTGTTCTATCACCTGATCAAAAGTCACGCGTGTGTAGCGCGTCGCACTGGGGTCTTTTTTCGGGTCAGCGCTATACACGCCATCGACATTAGTGGCCTTGAGTACTGCATCAGCAGCCAGTTCGATGCCCCGCAAACAAGCTGCGGTATCCGTCGTGAACAATGGGTTGCCGGTGCCTCCGCTTAGGATCACTACCTTGCCATGAGCGATAGCTCCCAGCGCCTGATCGCGATCGTAAGCCGCTACGATGCCGGGAATACCCGTAGCGCTGTAGACCTGAGTGGCAATGCCCTGCCGAGTGAGAAAGTCTCCCAGCGCCAAGGCGTTCATAACGGTGGCCAGCATACCCATGCGGTCGCCGACCACCCGATCCATTCCAGCTGCGGAAAGTGCCGCGCCACGAAACAGGTTGCCGCCACCGACGACCACCCCAAGCTCAATTCCAGCGTCCACTGCGCCCTGTATCTGCCGACAAAAATGTTCCAGAACCGCAGGATCGATACCCTGCCCACTGTCACCGCCTAGGGCTTCCCCACTGAGTTTCAGCAGCAGTCGCGGCAAGGTTTAATCGCTATCTGCTAGTTGGGCCGCTACTTCGGCAGCAAAATCGGCTGCTTCGACCTCAATGCCCTCACCCACTTCGTAGCGGATAAACTGCAGCACCTGTGTGTTTGCCTGCTTTACCAGTGCCCCTACCTTAGTGTTGCCGTCTTTGACGAAGGGTTGATCGAGCAAACTGACTTCAGCGAGGTATTTCTTAACCCGCCCCTCGACCATTTTGGCAACAATCTCTTCTGGCTTACCGCTGTCTTGGGCTTGGGATAGATAAATTTCACGTTCTTTTTCCAGCACATCAGCGGCAACGTCTTCGCTCTTCACCACCATGGGGTTAATGGCCACGACATGCATGGCCAGATCTCGGCCTAGCTCGTCGTGTTTTGACGCCAACTGCACAATGGCCGCGCGACGCTGGTCACCGTGCATGTAGTAGCTCAAACCGCCCTCAGTGGATTCCACCAACTGGCCTCGGCGGATGGACATATTTTCGCCTATTTCTTGCACCAATGTTTCGCGTTCGGCATTCAAGGACTGGGTAACAGCGTCCATATCGCCACTTTCAAACAGGGTCTGGGCAACCTTACTCACAAAGGCGATAAACTTTTCGTTCTTTGCCGCAAAGTCAGTTTCAATATTGACTTCCACCATGGCCATACGCGAACCGTCTTCGGCCACCTTGACCCCTAACAGGCCATTGGCCGCAGTACGACCGGCTTTCTTAGCAGCTTTCAGAGAACTTTTTTTGCGCAGGTCCTCGATGGCTTTGTCCATATCGCCATCGGCTTCTGCCAGCGCTTTCTTGCAGTCCATCATCCCTAAGCCCGTGCGTTCACGAAGCTCTTTCACCATCGCAGCTGAAATTGCCATGTACTACTCCTTACCCGCGTCAGTCGCGCTATCGTCAGCGGCGTCTGTGCTCTGGGCTGGTGCACTTGCCGCCGCCGCGGCCGCTTCGGCTGCCTTGGCTTCGTCTTCTGCAGCAAAAGCTTCGTTGACGCTGGCCGCAACGGCCTCGGAGATTTCCGCCGTCGGCGCTGCCGTATTTTCGTCTATTTCAACAAATTCTTCCGGATCAACCTGAGTTGCTACGTTGGCCTTACCCTCCGCTACCGCATCGGCAACGGCCGTGACGTAGAGACGAATCGCGCGGATCGCATCGTCGTTACCGGGGATCACATGGTCTACGCCAACCGGATCACTGTTGCTGTCGACTACCCCAATTACTGGAATGCCGAGTTTGTTAGCTTCGGTAATCGCAATATGTTCGTGCTGCACGTCTACGACAAAGATGGCGTCAGGCAACCCGCCCATTTCTTTGATACCGCCCAAACTGCTTTGCAGCTTGTTCATCATGCGCGTACGCAACAGGGCTTCTTTTTTCGATAGCAGATCGAAGGTGCCATCTTGAGATTCGGTTTCAAGATCGATCAGCCGCTTAATAGATTGGCGGATCGTCTTATAGTTGGTGAGCATACCGCCCAACCACCGCTGGTCCACGTAGGGCATGCCTACCCGCGTTGCTTGCTCCGCTATTACCTTGGCGGCCGCTCGCTTGGTGCCGACGAACATTACCTTCTTGCCCTTCGATGCCATGTTGCGCACTTCGACAAGGGCCTCGTTAAAGGCTGGGACAGTTTTCTCAAGATTGATGATATGAATCTTGTTTCTCGCCCCAAAAATGTAGGGGGCCATCTTGGGGTTCCAGAATCGGGTCTGGTGGCCAAAGTGCACGCCAGCGGCCAGCATGTCTCGCATACTTACAGTCATTTTCATTGCTCCGGGTTAACTTTTTGCCATGCTTCCCAAGCTCCAACCGGCGCAGCTTCTTTCACAAGAAGTTACGTCCAGCACCCGGGAACTCGTGTCGAAGCAGACAATTTTTTATCCGTCTCAAGTTGTCTATACTGCGCCGCTTTATGGCAAGCAAAACTTGCCTTAGCGGACGCAGCGCAACCTGTAGACTTGGTTGTTTCGGTCAATAGCGGCCAAGCCGTTGCTGACGCGGCGCGTGTTATACCACAAACGACTTTCTGAGATAAACGGATTTTGCCCATGACAGCGCGGATAAAGAACGAGACCGACCTCTTGGGCATGCGGGCAGCTGGACGAGCTGCGGCATCAGTGCTGGAAATGATTGGCGCGCATGTGCAGCCGGGCGTCAGCACAGAGGAACTGGACCAGATCTGCCATCGCTTCATTGTCGATGAACTGGGCTGCATTCCCGCGCCACTAAACTATGGCGGTGGCGGTGGTCAGATGCCCTTCCCCAAGTCGATCTGCACCAGTGTTAATCATGTGGTTTGCCATGGCATCCCAAGTTTGGGCAAAAAACTCAAGAACGGCGACGCCATTAACATCGATATCACGGTAATAAAGGATGGCTACCACGGCGACACCAGCAAAATGTTCTTCGCTGGTGAGCCGTCGATCATGGCCAAGCGCCTGAGCAAAATTACCCAAGAATGTATGTACAAGGGTATTGAGCAGGTACGCCCTGGAGCGCGCCTAGGCGATATTGGCTACGCCATTCAGCGGCATGCCGAGAGCAACCACTTCAGCGTGGTGCGCGAATTCTGCGGCCACGGCATCGCCAAGGTCTTCCACGATGATCCGCAGGTTTTGCATTACGGACGCCCGGGCACCGGTGTGATCCTCGACGAGGGCATGTCCTTTACTATCGAACCAATGATCAATGCAGGCAAACGGCATATTAAAATTCTGCCGGATCAGTGGACAGCGGTAACCAAGGACCACAAGCTGTCGGCGCAGTGGGAACACACACTGATGGTAACGGCTGACGGCTGCGAGATTTTTACCCTGCGCGATGAGGAAAATTTTGGCGGCTAGTGCGTTACCACCGAGGCCAAGCCTGATGATCTTTAACCAGCCAAGGCTGACCCTTTCATGAGTCTTGGCGCATCAATTTTGGCCCAGCGCTCGAAGCTGGCCGAGGCCCTTGCAGCACTGGCGCAAAGTTACTGGGAAAATGCCGCGGTTGAAGACTTGGTTAGTGGCCTTACCCGCACCTTCGATCAACTTCTGAGCGAGCTTTGGCAGCAACACTTCGGGCATGCCGATGGCTGCGCACTATTTGCGGTGGGAGGTTACGGTCGTGCGGAACTGCATCCGGGATCGGACATCGATATCCTTGTGCTGGCGGAACAGGGCGACGCCCACCAGCAAGCCGTGGAAGCATTTTTGCGTGACGTTTTCGATCTAAATGTTGAGGTGGGTTACAGCGTACGCAACATCAAAACCTGCGTCAGCGAATGCCGTGCCGACATTACCGTGGCCACAGCACTGTTTGAACGACGTTTTTTGACCGGCGACGCAACGCTAATCGAGCCCCTCCAGAAGGCGCTAAGCCACCGCAAAGTTTGGCCAATTGAGAAATTCTTTGTTGCCAAGCGCGACGAACAAATAGCCCGCCATCGGCATTACGACAACGTCGATTACAACCTGGAACCCAATGTTAAAACCTCGCCGGGCGGACTGCGCGACATCCACACCACCCTGTGGATCTGCAACCGGCAGTTTGGCACCACGGATGTGGCCGAGTTGGTGCGGCTAGACGTTCTTACGAGCACCGAAGCACAATGGTTGATCGATGGTCGGCGCTTCCTCTGGTGGGTCCGCTACGGGCTGCATACCTTGGCCGGACGTAAAGAAGATCAACTGCATTTTGCGCGCCAGCGGGAACTATCACAGCGCCTCGGGTTCATGGATACCGAGAGCAAGTCTGGAGTGGAGCTGTTTATGCAGCACTACTACCGCCACGTTATGGCCCTCTCTGAGGTCAATGACATAATCCTGCAGTACTTTCAGGAAGATGTGATCGACGGCCGAAAGCCAACCACAGAACCCATTAATGAGCGGTTTCGTCTGGTCAATGGACGTATCGATGTGATCGACCCGGATATTTTCCAACATCAACCCACGGCCATGCTAGAGATGTTTCTGCTGATGGCCCAGCGTGAGGAGAACGTTCGCGTTCGCGTGACTGCGATTCGAGCCTTGCGCGAAGCCGTGCATCTAATCGACGAGGATTTTCGCAGCAACCCTGAAAATTGCAGTCTGTTTTTGCGCATTCTCAAATCGCCCTACACGGTTGTGACACAACTTACGCGCATGCGGCGTTACGGGGTACTGGGCCGCTACCTACCAGCCTTTGGCGACATTGTTGGGCAAATGCAGCACGACCTTTTCCACATCTATACCGTGGATGCCCACACCATGATGGTAATCCGCAACATGCGTCGCTTCCGCTATGACCACGCGCAGGAAAACTTTCCCATCGCCCATCGCTGTGTGAAGAACATTCCCAAGGGTGAACTGCTGTATATCGCCGGCTTGTTCCATGACATTGGTAAAGGTCGGGGCGGCGACCATTCGGAGCTAGGCGCACAGGATGCGGCCGAGTTTTGCCAGCAGCATGGCCTCAACGATGCGGACACGGAATTGGTTTGCTGGTTAGTAAAGCATCACCTGTACATGTCATCGGTGGCGCAAATCGCGACATATATGACCCACAGGTGGTGGGCGAATTTGCTCGGCAGGTGAAAACACAAATGCGCCTCGACTACCTGTACGCGCTGACCGTGGCAGACATCAACGCCACTAACCCAACCCTATGGAATGGCTGGCGCGCAACGCTGATGCGTCACCTATACGCTGAGGCGCGACGGGTGCTGCGCACCGAGGAAGAACCGTTGGGCCGCCAGGCCAGTGTGCGCGCCTATCAGGAAAGCGCGCTAGAACAGTTAGAGCCGCAGCTTGGCGGCATGGCCAAGGTGCGATTGCGGCAAATCTGGCAGGACCTCGGCGACGATTTTTTTCTGCGTCATACGCCGCCGGAGATTGTTGAGCTGAGCAGACGTCTGCTGGCGCACTTGCCCCAACAAGGTGCCTTTGTGGCGCTATCGCAACCCCAGTCCGTTGGCGCCGACGAAGGCGCGACCAAAATTTACATTCTCGACGAAGACAAGACCAAAACTTTTGCGGCAACCGTGGTGGCACTTAGTCAGCTTGGTCTCACAGTGGTCGATGCCTATGTCAATAAAGCCTCGGCGGGCCAGTATTTCGACATGTTCACGGTGCTCGATGGCGACGGTGGCGAGGTGCTGGACCCAAGTCTGCGACAAACAATCGTCGATCGCGTCAAAACCACCCTGGCCCAGCCGCAGCCGATCACCAGTGGCGCAACCATGCGCATACCGCGCCAGCTCAAGGAGCTAAAAATACCGGCCAGTGTCAGTCTGACGACTCAGGGCGACGGCCAGACTGCCTTGGTAAAAATAACCGCTTCAGATCGCCCGGGCCTGCTCGCGGCTATTGCCTTAGTATTCGTCGACCTCGGACTGGAAATCACCTCGGCGCGTGTTACTACATTGGGCGAGCGCGTCGAAGACCTGTTCCTCGTCGCGCGCCGAGATGGCGCAACCTTGCAAAACGCCCAGCAAAGCTACGATATTGAACAGGCCATTCGCCAAAGTTTGGATCAGGCGCTATAACCTGCGCGAATTGGCCCGAGCGCACAACAACACAACAGGAAGCAACCAGCCGTGTGGAATACCAAGTTAGAGCATTTGCAGCCCTACCCTTTTGAGCGGCTACGCGAACTGCACAAGGATTGCCAGCACGATGGTGAGCTGGCGCATATTCCTCTGTCCCTTGGCGAACCCAAACATGCGCCACCAGACTTTGTGGTGCAGGCCTTGGCCAACGCCCAAGCGCTGACGACCCAGCTCGGTATCTACCCCGCCACCAAGGGCAATGACGATCTGCGCTCGGCCATCAGTCAGTGGCTCGGGGGTCGCTTCGGTATCGGCATTGACCCGGCAACACAGGTTCTGCCCGTTTACGGCACCAGAGAGGCCCTGCTTTCTGTGGCCCAAGCCTTACTCAGCGGTCAGCCCGGTTCCCTTGTGGGCATGCCCAATCCGTTCTACCAAATTTACGAAGGGGCTGCTTTATTAGCCGGTGCCCGGCCACTGTACATTGCCAATGTGGAGGCCAATGACTACCGGGCGGACTTCGGTGCCGTAACAGCTGACCAGTGGCAGGCGGTAGAGATGGTCTATATCTGTTCGCCGGGCAACCCCACCGGGCAAATCATGACCGCTGCGGATATGCAGGCATTGATCGAACTGGCCTATGAGCACGACTTCATTGTGGTCAGCGACGAGTGCTATAGCGAACTTTATTACGACGACGACAATGTGCCCTGCAGTTTGTTATCCGTGGCAGAGCAGGTCGCAAAGGCGCACAATAAGCGGCCTTTTGCAGGCTGTTTGAGTTTCCACAGTCTGTCTAAGCGTTCTAATCTGCCTGGTTTGCGCAGCGGCTTCGTGGCTGGCGACAGCGAGTTAATGCAGCGTTATTTGAGTTACCGCACTTATCACGGCTGCGCCATGTCCGCCCATCACCAACACGCCAGCACGCTGGCATGGCGCGACGAAGCGCATGTTGTCGCCAACCGTAATTTGTATCGCGAAAAGTTCGCTGCGGTTAGCCAAGTGCTGCGGCCCCACTACGACCTGCGTCAGCCTGAGGGCGGCTTTTACCACTGGTTACGCACGCCCATAGACGACCGGCGTTTCAGCCAATTGTTGCTGCAGCAGCAGCATGTGACCGTCATGCCTGGCACATTTTTGGGTCGCGTCAGTGACGACGATGCGGCGAGCAATCCCGGCCAAGGTCACGTGCGTGTCGCCTGGGTGGCTGGCCTCGACGACTGTCTGATAGCAGCGCAGCGCTTGGCAGATTTTGCCGCGACCTTGTAGCGACCGCTTGTGGTGCCACCGCCGCTGGGTAGCAAAAGCGCGTACCCTCGAATGCTGCCGATAACCGAGGTAAACTGCCGCCTCGCAAAAAACGCCAAGGGTTAACCGCAATGAATGCTAAACCGACCGCCACATTCGCCTTCGCAGTGGGCGTCCGTAACAGTAACGGTGCAGGACTGGTACTCGATTGCCTGTATCCCGCACCGGTAATGCATCCAACCGACACAGCCGCAGAGGCCATCGCCGCGCTGGCGGAAGGCGTGACCCAGCTGGACGACGCTAAAATTGCCGCTCTGCGCAACAGTGCGCCGGAGCTTGTGCCAGAAGCACTTATAAGCGGCCAAGCCAACAGCGCCACCGCACAGGAGTTGATCGCTATTCGCTTGGGTGCCGACAGCGAAATCACTAGCACTGAAGAGGCGTATTTGAAGCTACACCTGCTGTCGCACCGGCTGGCACTGCCCAACACCCTTAATTTAGGCGGCATCTTCGCCCACTTGCCCAACCTCGCCTGGACCTCTGCGGGTCCTATCGAGGTCAGTGAGTTGACGGCGGCTCTGCTCAATGCCCGAGCCGAAGGCCTCAATTTAGAGGTATTTGCCGTGGATAAGTTCCCCAAGATGGTGAACTACGTCGTGCCACCCGGCGTGCGCATTGCCGATGCCAGCCGCATTCGGCTGGGCGCCTACTTAGGCGAGGGTACCACCGTAATGCACGAGGGCTTCGTCAACTTTAATGCTGCGGCACTGGGACCCAATATGGTGGAGGGCCGTATTTCTCAGGGCGTCACCATCGGTGCTGGCACCGATTTAGGCGGCAGTTCAAGCACCCAAGGAACGCTGTCTGGAGGAGGAGAAATCGTTATCAGCATTGGTGAGCAATGTCTGGTAGGAGCCAACGCAGGGACTGGTATCCCGCTGGGGGATCGCTGCACTATCGAAGCGGGCCTGTACATCACCGCCGGCACGCCCGTCACCGTAGTCGACGAACATGGCGAGGAAGTGCGTCGGGTAAAAGCGCGGGAACTGGCCGGACACTCGGACATGTTGTTTATTCGCAGTTCGCTAAACGGCCAGGTCATGTGCAGAACAAATCGTAAAGCCATTGAGCTCAACGACATCTTGCATCAGCACAATTGATGAGCGCGCAACTCGATGTTTTAGAACTCGCCAAGGCTTTGATTCGGCGGGTGTCGGTTACCCCAGAGGATGCTGGCTGCCAAGAGTTGATTGGTGAAATGCTGCAACAGCTCGGCTTTGTTACCGAGCAGATCAACGCCTACGGTGTTCACAATCTATGGGCATGGCGCGGTGTCGACCCTGCCAGCCCAGCTGCCGCAGGGACACCCCATCTGATGTTTGCTGGCCATACCGATGTGGTACCGGCAGGCCCGGTAGAGGCATGGAGTAGTCCGCCATTTGCGCCAACGATCAAGGACGGCATGCTCTTCGGGCGCGGCGCCGCAGACATGAAATCGAGCTTGGCCGCCATGCTGTGTGCGGTAACCGAGTTTGTTGCCGCGCAGCCAAAGCATCAGGGTACCCTGAGTTTTCTTATTACCAGTGACGAGGAAGGCGAAGCCATACACGGTACCCGTCATGCGATAGTCGAACTGGCTCGGCGCGGCATTCGTCCTGCTTACTGTGTCGTCGGCGAACCCAGCTCCAGCTAACAACTCGGCGATACGGTGCGCTGTGGTCGTCGGGGCTCGTTGAATGCAGCACTATCGGTTAGGGGCGTACAGGGGCATGTGGCCTATCCAGAGTCGGTAGTGAATCCGATTCACACCGCTGCACCAGCCTTGGCCGCCTTGGCCAATGAGGTATGGGATGCTGGCAACGCCTACTACCCTCCTTCTAGCCTGCAGATTTCCAACATTCAGTCCGGTACCGGTGCGTCCAATGTGGTGCCTGGTGAACTCTCTGCGTTGTTCAATATCCGTTTCAACACCGAACAAACAGAGCAGGGTTTGCGCCAGCGCATCGAAGGCATCTTGCAGCAGCACCAACTGGATTTCGACATACAGTGGCAGCTCTCCGGCCCACCCTTCTTAACCGAGCAGGGCGCGCTAAGCGCTGCGGTAATCGACGCGATAAAGGACGAAACCGGACGACTGACCGAGCTGTCTACCTCAGGCGGCACGTCTGACGGGCGCTTCATCTCACCGTGGGATGGGGACGGCGCAGCCTTAGTGGAGGTAGTCGAACTGGGGCCAGTCAATGCCACAATTCACAAGGTAAACGAGTGCGTAGCCGTCGATGACCTCGCGCCCTTGGCGAACATCTACACGGGAATTACCCGACGCCTGCTTGGACGCTAAGCAGCCATCGCATGAAACTGCGTATCTTCCTCATCACCGGTCTGGGGTTACTCTGGCTCCTTGCAAACCTACCAGCAAACCTGCTGCGGCAGTTTATCGACAGCGATCAACTCACTCTGGTGGCACCCCAAGGTAGCCTTTGGCATGGTTCCGGCACGCTGGTCAGCAGTCTTGGTTTGCGGGCGCAAGTGCAGTGGCAAACCGTGTTTTGGCCACTCCGGCTGAATCTGCACCTCACCGACAAAGACAGCAATATCCATGGCCGCTTAGAACCGGGGCTGAGCACTGTGCTGAGCGATCATCTGGGTAATCATCGCCTCACGCTGGAAGGCCAATTGGGTGCTACGACGCTGGCCCCCCTGCTGCAGCGCTATGACCTTTTTGTGCCGGGCATCTTTCGGCTCAACCACACTCAATTGTCGGTGCAGCAAAAGCAGTTCCATCTGGACCAACCGAGTAGCCTGCAGTGGAGCGGTGGCACAGTGCGTTACATACTCGCTAACCGGCAATATCAAGCGGCAATGCCGCCCCTACGCGCAGTTCTAGCAAACAATGACGAAGGACAGCTGGAGGCTAAAATCTACAGCAGTGAAACAGACACCGCAGCGCTGCTCATTCTACGCGCTGCGCAAAACGGCACTGTCTATTTTGCAGTGAGTCGCGGCATGCTGGATCTTGCCAACTACCCATGGTCTGGCAGTGAGGCAGCAGACGAACTGATTTTTGAAGTGCAACGCAACTTAGCCCCTAGCCGCCGCTAAACGCCATTCAAGGCTAGCAATTTGGCGCTAAGCCATCACCATATGGCCTTACGCAATCCCTGTAGATGGCCTTTCGATACAGAACCCAAAGACTCGTGCATGCTCCAACACCTCCAAACATGGTTACCTCGGCTATTGACCTTCATCCAATGGCTTGGCGCGCTGGCCGTTGCCTTTGTCATTGCTAACACCGTTTTGGTGGTTATGGGGGACACCAAGGATTCCAGCCCAACAGCGCCGTCAGCGCCCAGTGCGAGTGTGAACAAACGACCGCCGGCGCCCGCACTGCAGGCACTACTTGACCAAGATCTGTTTGGTCGCAGCAGCGCTTCGGCCAACACCCCGTCCGCAACTCCTGCCACGCCAACACGCCTGCCGCTGACCCTAGAAGCGGTATTTGTAAGCAGCGATCCAGAGCAATCAACTGCAATCATTTCCGAGCGTGGCAAGCCCGGCAAGCTGTATGGCGCTGGTGACTCGGTCCCGGGCAACGCACGCCTCAGTAAGGTGGAAGCTGAACGGGTTATTTTGACCCGTGCTGGCGTGCGCGAGGCATTGGCGTTTAAGTACGACTTTAGGGTCAAACAGAATACCCGAACCGCGACCACAGCCCCTCAGGCGGTGCCACCAGCGAACACAGCAAACCTCAACGCAGATGCGAGCGTACTTGAGAGCCTCAACACTCAGTTGGCACAGAATCCAGATGCCGCCCTTGATAAGATCGGTGTATCCCGCAGCGCCGAGGGCGGCTATCGCATTGGCAGTAGCGTCAATCACCCCTATCTGGTGCAGTCGGGTTTGCAGCCCGGTGACGTGGTGCTGGCGATCAACGGGCGCCCCCTGGGCGACGTCAATGTTGATCGTCTGGCGCTAAGCAACCTTGCCAGTGCCGGCAGCGTCACCGTTGAGTTGTTGCGCAACGGCCAAAACCTCACCATTACCACGCGAATCCCCGCAAACCTCCGCCAATAAGCGAGATGTACATAATGACTGCTGAAGCCCCGATAAAGCGCCGAAATTTGCAGGCACCTAAGCTGCTGTTGCTGCTATGCCTTGCCGCACTTTGCAGCACGCCGGCTAACAGTGCTAGCACAGCCGAAGAACACACTTGGCAGATGGCAACACGCAACGCAGACATACAGGAGTTTGTCGCCCAAGTAGCAAAAATTACGGGTAAGACCTTTGTCATCGATCCCAAACTTAAGGGACAGGTGAATGTGGTGTCTGAAACGCCCTTGGGCAAAGACGGCGTTTACGAACTGTTTCTGAGCGTGCTGCGACTGCAAAACTATACTGCGGTGCCATCCGGCAACGTCATCCGTATCCAGCAAAGCGCCACAGGCAAGCAAACTCCTGGCGCCCTTGGTGGTATAGCGGACGCGGCCCCCGAGGAACTGGTCACCGAGATCATCGCAGTTCAAAACGTCAAGTCTGAGGATCTGCTGAAGATACTGCGGCCCTTAATTCCCCAGTACGGCCACATTGGCAGTGTGAGCCAACCCAATGTCATCATTCTTTCCGATCATGCTGATAACATAGAAAGACTGAAGAACATTATCGCCGACATTGATGTAGCACAAACTAACGATATTGTTATGGTTACACTCAAGGACGCTTGGGTGGGCAACGTGGTAGACATATTGCAAAAAGTTGCCCCCGACCAGTTGGGGGCAAACGCCCAAGGCCCCCAGCGCATTCAGATTATTGCCAACGAGCGTAATAATACGCTAGTGCTTCGCGGCCAACAAAACTCGATTGCTGAACTGTTGCAAATCATTGAAAAACTCGACCAACCGACCACGACTAACGATGCCACTCAGGTAGTTATGTTGAATCATGGTGATGCCGAAAACATTGCAGGCATTCTTAACAGCCTCGTGGGTCGAGGCGAGGGCGGCTCCAGCTCGGGCAAGGCCAATGCCGTCACCATTCAGCCCGATACCAGCCTGAACGCTATTGTAGTCAGGGCAGATCCTACCGCGATGAGCGAAATTCTCAGCATTGTGCAGCGCCTCGACACCGCCAGATCACAGGTGCTGATCGAAGCCGCCAT
>JAACDW010000156.1 GCA_009936775.1 Pseudomonadota bacterium | reverse complement strand
TGACCGCCCATGCGAGGTTACCTACATATAGTTTTTTCACAGCTTTCTTTAGCTCCTTGGTTGATAAGCGCTGAGTTTTTCTCTCTGTGGAGAATTCGACCAATCAAACCTAGAAGCAGGAACCGAGATCTTGCTATCCTTTTTTTGACCTTGGACGCTTTGAATCTACGTGCTTTAAGCCGCTGAGATCGAAGACGAACCGAGGTAACAAAAAGTACAATCGGGCGAGAGACACAAGCCTAGGGTATGCGGTCCCTAGTCACAAGATATTATTCCTGCGGATTTGTTACGCAAATATGGCAGCGCCGCTTATTTCATGACCCAGCTTGGACCTGCCATTTGCGCTGCATGCGCAAAATCGACTCCTCGTCCGTGAAACGCTGAAGTTGACTTAGCGGTACCCAAGCCAAATCAAGAGACTCCGCGCTGACCACAAATGCTCGGCTTTGTGCCTGCAGCCAAAAGCGCACGTCGAAATGCTCGTGTGCTGGCTCGTCCTTACGCGCGGGTATGGCGTGAATGTCGATATCAAAAATCTCCGCGCTCAGTAGTGTCACCGGCAAGCCAGACTCTTCCTCGGCCTCGCGCTTGGCTACTGCTGCGGTATCCGGGTCACCGTCACTGTGCCCGCCGAGTTGCAGCCACATGTTAAGTTTCCGGTGGTGGGTTAACAACAGGCTGTCCAGAGCTGGATCGAGCAGCCAAGCCGACCCGGTGATATGACCTGCCCAGCAATCCCGTTCAAAGCAATTTGCGTGGGCGGCGAGCAACGCGCTGAAGCGCTCAACAGTTGGGTTTTCTTCCGGGTGTTTTTGGGCGTAGCGGCCCAATGCCTCAAGCAGATTGCGTCGGTGCATTAGAGTCCTTATTCTCGGTCGGGCAACTTTAGCGCATGTCGAGGGGCTAGTTTAGGTTGTCGACAACTTTTGGTCTTCAGACCTGAGCGCGGGTACTGCGCCAACCATTCATTCGGCCCACTGGCCGACTATTAGTAAATGTTAGAAAAAGGAGAGAGACATGCTTGCAGCCATCGCAAAGCTGAATGTTCGTGAGGGAAAAGAGCAAGAATTTGAAGCCGTTATGCTGGAGCTAGCCGCCAAGGTAAATGCCAACGAACCCGGCTGTCATTTGTACAAGCTGTGCAAGGACCCAGACGGCGGTTATACGGTCATGGAAATGTACGAAGACGAAGATGCCATAGCCGCGCATGTCGCATCAGAACACTTCAAAGCGTCCGGCGCGGGCTTCAAGGGCCTAATGGGCGGACCACCAGAGATTACGCGCATGCAGGTAATAGGCTAGTCTGCATTTTTACCTTACCTCGGCTGTCATCAGCCGGGGTGACCGCCCGCAGGCACATACCGTCGGCAAACCTCGACTAGTTCTTAATCTCGAACAGCTGAGCCAGTTGATCGGTCATAGCGCCACCCAATTGCTCTGCATCTGTAATGGTTACCGCGCGCTTGTAATGGTGCGTGACATCGTGGCCAATGCCAATGGCTACCAGTTCGACCGGCGAATGATCCTCAATCATGCTGATGGCGTATTTCAGATGCTGCTCCAGAAAGTTGCTAGGGTTTACCAGTAGCGTTGAGTTATCGACTGGCAGGCCATCGGAAATAACCATCATCACTTTGCGCTGCTCAGGTCGGGTCACCACCCGATTATGTGCCCAGATCAAGGCCTCGCCGTCGATATTTTCTTTCAGCAGTTCCTCACGCATCATCAGGCCCAAATTGCGCCGAGAACGGGACCAAGAATCGTCAGCGCTCTTGTAGACGATATGCCGTAGGTCGTTGAGGCGGCCGGGGTTCGACGGTTTGTTGTCATTAATCCACGCTTCCCTCGACTCGCCGCCACGCCAAGCCCGGGTTGTGAAGCCAAGGATTTCTACCCGTACCGAGCAGCGTTCAAGGGTGCGACCCATAATGTCAGCGCACATGGCGGCAATGGTAATTGAGCGACCACGCATGGATCCCGAGCTGTCGATAAGCAGGGTAACCACGGTGTCACGGAACTTGGTTTCTTTTTCTTGCTTATAAGCCAGTGGATTCATCGGATCCACCACCACTTGGGTCAGGCGGGCAGCGTCCAAGATGCCCTCCTCCAAATCGAATTCCCAGGTGCGGTTCTGCTTCGCCATCAAACGACGCTGCAGTCGGTTGGCCAACTTCGAGGTGGCATGCTGCAGGGACAGCAACTGCTGGTCGAGCAACTGGCGCAAACGGATCAGCTCATCTGCATCGCATAGGTCTTCGGCCTTGATAATTCCGTCGAATCGCTCAGTGTAGGGTTTGTAGTTGTTCTCAACCGGAATACGCCCCGCATCGTCAGGCATTGGCATGGGTGCTTCGTCTGGATCGCTCTCGGAGGCTGCCTCGTCCATGTCGGCATGAGCGTCCATTTCTACCGTCGTCGCATCGCCATCGCTGTTTTCTTCGCCCGCAGAGTCTTCGTCCAATACCACGTCTTCCGGACTGAACTCGGAGTCAGCCTCTTCAGACTGATCCATGGTATCCATGTCTTCGGGATTGGTTTCGCCCTCGTTGGGGTCGGTTAGATCAATCGGCAAACCCAGGTCGGCAATAATATTGCGGCACAAATTGGCAAACATGTCTTGATCGGTGACATGCTCGCGCAAGGCCTCTATGTGCTCGCCAGCATTTTCCATCACATGATCCCGCCAGTACTGCACCACATGCTCGGCGCTGGGCGGTAGTTCGCGGCCGGTGAGCTGCTGGCGCACCAGTAATCCCACAGCAACGGATAGCGGTGCGTCGGTTTCGGCGGTAATGGTATCGAATGCGGCTTGCTTGCACTGCACCTCTAAGTGCGCGTCAAGATTCTGCGCCACACCCTGCATGCGCAAGGCTCCGATTGAAGCAATTCGCGCCGACTCGATCCACTCAAACATTTCTTGGGCAGGCCCACCCTCCGGGCTGTAACGGGCATGCAAACTGGCATTATGATGGCGAAAACGTAAGGCAAATTCGTCACCGACACCGCGCACCGCGTCGATTTCGCTTTGTCGGGCACCAACCGCAGGCAGCGGCAGGCGTAGCACGCCACCGCGCACCACTGGTGGCCCAGCACCAAAGGTCACATCGAGTTCGTCATTGCCTGCAATGGCCCGTATGGTTGCCGTAGTGGCACGTCTGAACGGGTCTAGGGGATTATCCGCGTCGCTCATAACAGCCGCTAAGCAGACTTCAGAGTAATACCGTCGGTAGCATCGCCTAGATCTTCGCCTATGCAGCGTTGGTAATACTCGGCCACTATGGCGCGTTCCAACTCATCGCACTTGTTCAGGAAAGTCACCCGGAAGGCGAAACCAAGGTCACCGAAGATTTCTGCATTTTGCGCCCATGTGAGCACCGTGCGCGGTGACATGACGGTCGAAACATCGCCGTTGATGAAGCCTTTGCGCGTGAGGTCTGCAACGCTGACCATGTTGCCGATAATACGCTGTCCGTCTTCACTTCCTTGGTAAGACGGTACTTTGCCCAGCACGATCTTGCTTTCCGCTTCGTGCTCAAGGTAGTTGAGCGTCGATACAATACTCCAACGATCCATCTGGCCTTGGTTAATTTGTTGAGTGCCGTGATAGAGACCCGTGGTATCGCCGAGGCCCACCGTATTGGTGGTGGCAAATAACCTGAACTGGGAATGCGGGGTTATCACTTTGTTTTGGTCGAGCAGAGTTAATTTGCCCTCCACTTCCAAAATACGCTGAATAACGAACATTACATCCGGACGACCAGCATCGTATTCGTCAAATACCAAGGCCACCGGATTTTGCAACGCCCAAGGCAGAATACCTTCGCGGAATTCGGTAATTTGCTTGCCGTCCTGCAGCACGATGGCGTCCTTACCAATTAAGTCGATACGCGAAATGTGGCTGTCTAAGTTAACCCGAATACACGGCCAGTTCAGACGCGCGGCAACCTGTTCAATGTGCGTGGACTTACCGGTGCCATGATAGCCCTGCACCATGACGCGCCGGTTGTGGGCAAAGCCAGCCAAAATTGCCAGCGTGGTATCGCGGTCAAAACGATAGTCGGGATCCGCATCGGGTACATGTTCAGAGCGCGCACTAAAAGCAGGCACCATCAAGTCTTGATCAATGGCAAATACCTCGCGCACACTTACCTGTGTATCGGGAGTCATTTGCGGGTTTAAACTCGGAGCGTTGTGATCCGTCACTACTTTTCCTATCTTCTGATTTTCCAAACCAACATTGTAGAGAACCCATATCAAAAGGGCAGTAGAAAGATGGCAATCGTCCAACTTGTAAGACACGGTAAGGCAGCGGCAGGGTTTGGCTCCCACCCGGACCCCGGACTCGATGACTTAGGCAGAAGTCAGGCTCGGGCGGTGGCGAGTATGCTCAACGAACAGCATCGAAATCGCCCAAGGTTGCTCACCAGCCCGCTGGCCCGCGCCGCTGAAACGGCCCAAGCCTTAGCCGAGCTATGGCAGGCCCCGATTGAAATTGAAACGCGGGTGGCAGAAATACCTTCACCCACCACAGATCTTGAGGCTCGCGCTGCTTGGCTTAGCCAAGCCATGGCGGGCAATTGGTCGGATTTGGACGCCACCGTGCAGCAGTGGCGTCAGGCACTGGCGGACTGCTTGCTCAGCTGCGCCAGCGACTGCATTATTTTTAGCCACTACGTTGCTATTAATGCAGCCGTAGGCGCGGCCATGGACGATGACCGCATGCGTATTTTCGGCCCAGACAATTGTTCGGTCACAACCTTGGACAACAGCGGCGGTGAGCTGCGCGTGGTAGAGCTTGGCCGAGTCGCGCAGACGCATATCAACTAGTAACTCTGCGCTGCACGTTCATCTGATCGGTTAAATCTTCAGGACGAAATCTGCTCAACTGAGCGAAGCCCCCTAAAAGACAGCCTAGCGGCCCTTGAGCTTGCGCTGGTAATAGGACGGCGGACGCTGGCCGGGTTGGCGCGCCATGCTCAGTAACAGCTGTTCTAAACCCAGCCAAGCATCACCGAGGTGTTGACCCTTGCCCTGTTGATCGAGCAAGGCACATTCCGCCAGCAGCGCTCTGGCCGATGGCCCGCTGCGCGCAAAGGCCTCTTGGGTACGCGCCCGAGCCGGGGGCAGGCCTTGTGTTTTATCTAACCGCCGCAATTGGCTGCTAAGCGCGCCGAGCACGGCAAAAAGACTACCCTTATCTTCGCGCAGCACTGCCATTATTTTACTCACGCGCTCGCCTTGGCCTGACATGGCCGCGTCAATAAGATCAAAACTGTTGAACCGGGAGGTATCCTCCAAACAGGCCAAAAGACTCTGCAGTGCGATGGGCTGAGGTAGATCCTGCAGCGCCAGTTTTTCCACCTCTTGGGCCGCCGCCAGCAAATTACCCTCAACGCGCTCAGCCAGAGCTAACAGGGCATCTCGTTGCAGGCGAAGCCCTCGAGACTGCAGGCGCTGGTCTAACCACGCTGGCAGTTCCCGCGCCCCCAGCGGCCAAATCAGCACCACGGCTCCCGCGCCTTCAATGGCCTTGAACCAAGCGCTGTTACGCTGCCGTGGCTGTAGACGCTCGGTACGAATCAATAGCACGGTCTCAGGATTGCCAACGCTGCCGTCGGCCCAGTCGCGCAGCACTTGGCTGGCTTCCTTATCGAATTTGCTCGCGGGGATGCGCAGATCTAGCACCTTGCGTTCGGCAAATAACGACATGCTGGCGGCATCGTTAACAACGTCATGCCATTTGAAACCACTTTCCACATGGTGAATGGAACGCTCGGTATAACCCTGAGCTCGGGCCGCTCCCAGCACCGCGTCGCAGGCTTCGCCAACCAGCAGGGTCTCGTCGCCGCTGATCAAATAAACGCTGTGCAGAGAGCGCTGCAAAGACTGCCCCAGCTGTTCCAGCTTAAGCGGCACGCGGCAGGGTCTCTTTCGAAGTTGCAGGATTGGCCGCTGAGTTTTGCTGTCGAGTGACGCTCAACAGTACCCGCACCACCTGCTGCGACAGTGCATCCAGCACGCTTTTTTGTCTATCGGACTGCAGAATATGGCTGCCAAGCCGTTGGCTGCGGTCAATTCGGTAAACATCACGCTTCGTCAGCTGCTGCTGGGCGGCGAGTGTTTTACCTTGGGCATCAAGCACTCGCACAGTCATCGATGCGGTTGTGACCTTTTCCGCCACCCGCAGCTGGCTATCCACACTGCCATCAACGGTAGCTAGCAGAAAGTTGCTGATCTGCAGGGTTACATCCGCAGGCGTCCCCGCGCGCATGCCCTGCCGGGATAGGGTGCCGCTCAAGGAGCGCTGAAAGTCTGCATAGGCTGGGCTTGATTCGCCGGTATAGGCCAACCGGTAGGTCAGGTCTAACTCCCCTAGACTAGCACCGCGCAGTTGGAAGCCGCAGCCACCTAGGCTAAGTAGGGCTAACTGGCCGAGCAGAACCCAGCGCACTGGGCTAACCCACCACTATGTTGACAAGTTTGCTCGGCACCACAATTTCTTTGCGAATAGCCTTACCCTCGATATGGCGCAGCACATTAGCGTCAGCCTTCGCTAGCGCCAAAATGGCATCCTGCCCGGCATCTGCTGCCACATCAATTTGACCACGCACCTTGCCATTGACCTGCACCGCAAGGGTGAGGGAATCTTGCTCAAGGGCAGCAGCATCGACGCTCGGCCATGGCTGCCCAACCAAGGCTTCGTTTCGACCCAGCACGCCCCACAGTTCGTGGGCAATGTGTGGGGCGATGGGCGAAATAATTAGCACCGCACTCTCCCAAGCCTCCTGCACCGCGGCGCGGTCCGCATCATTGGCTGGCTCGGTTTTAGCAACGGTATTCAGCAGTTCCATAACAGCCGATACCACCGTATTGAATTGCTGCCGTCGACCGTAGTCATCGTCAGCTTTGTTTAGTGTCTCATGGGTTTTGCGACGCAGGGCCTTACCCGCCGCTGACAACTCCTGCACCTGCAACTGCGGCACTGCGCCAGCCGCCGCATGGTCATGCACCATGGTCCAGAGGCGCTTCAAGAAACGTGCGGCCCCTTCAAGGCCTGCTTCACTCCACTCGAAAGACTGTTCCGGCGGCGCAGCAAACATCATGGCGGTGCGCACGGTGTCGGCTCCATAACGGTCCAGCAGCTTCTGCGGGTCCCCGGCATCACCGGCAGATTTCGACATCTTCTTGCCGTCTTGCAGCACCATGCCGAGCATCATCAGATTCTTAAATGGTTCATCGGCCTGCACTAAGCCTTCGTCGCGCATCAGCTTGAAGTAAAAGCGCGCATACAGCAGGTGCAAAATCGCATGCTCGATGCCGCCAACATAGTGATCAACAGGCGCCCAAAAATTGGCTCGCTCATCGACCATGGTTGGCGCATCAGGCGAAGCGAAGCGGGCAAAGTACCAAGACGATTCCATAAAGGTGTCAAATGTATCGGTTTCCCGCCGGGCGGGAGCGCCACACTTTGGGCACGGGACGGTTAAAAACTCGTCCATCTTCTGCAGTGGCGAGGAAACCCCCTCGAAGGTCACATCGGTAGGCAGTTCTACCGGTAAATCAGTTTCTGGCACCGGCACCACGCCACAACTGTCGCAATGAATGACTGGAATGGGACAACCCCAGTAGCGCTGGCGGGAAACTCCCCAGTCGCGCAACCGATAGTTGGTCACCGATCGGCCTGCTGCCGATGCTTCAAGCGCAGCAACAATGGCCTTGAACGCGGCATCGAAGTCTTGGCCGTCAAACTCACCGGAATTTACTAATCGACCCTTGGCAGTAAAGGCTGCGGTGGCTAAGTCACAGTCCTCATCGCCCATGGGTTCGATGACTTGCACAATGTCGATGCCGTACTTTTGTGCAAATTCCCAGTCGCGCTGATCGTGGGCAGGCACCGACATTACCGCCCCGGAGCCGTATTCCATGAGCACGAAGTTGGCTACCCAAACCGGCAGCAGTTTCCCGGTAAGCGGATGGCGCACCTGCAATTCGGTTGCCACCCCGGCTTTTTCCATGGTGGCCATGTCCGCTTCGGCGGTCGTATTCTTGCTGCACCCCTCGACACACTCGGCAACCGTGCTATCTGTGGTTGCAGCCAAGGCAGCCAGCGGGTGTTCGGCGGCTACCGCAACATACGTCGCGCCCAGCAAGGTGTCTGGGCGGGTGGTAAAAACCGTCAGCTTTTGCGCCGGATCGTGCTCGACGACGAAATCAATCTCTGCCCCTTCTGAGCGCCCAATCCAATTGCGCTGCATGTTTTTTACCGACTCAGGCCACCCTGGCATATCGTCAAGCTCGTCCAACAGCTCCTTGGCGTAGTCGGTGATTTTCAAAAACCACTGGGCCATTTCGCGGCGCTCAACCACCGCGCCAGAACGCCAGCCGCGGCCATCGACCACCTGTTCGTTGGCCAATACGGTTTGATCTTCAGGGTCCCAGTTCACTACCGCATTCTTGCGGTAGACCAAACCTTTTTCATACAGCCGCAAAAACAGCCACTGTTCCCAGCGATAGTAATCGCTGTCGCAAGTAGCAAACTCCCGCGACCAGTCCATGCCAAACCCCAGCCGCTGCATCTGCGTGCGCATGTAGTCGATATTGTCCCGCGTCCACTTAGCCGGCGGGATATTGTGTTTTATCGCCGCGTTCTCTGCGGGCAAACCGAAGGCGTCCCAGCCCATGGGGTGCAGTACGTTATAACCCTTCAGGCGCCGGTAGCGGGCAATAACATCACCCAAGGTATAGCAGCGCACATGCCCCATATGCAGTCGGCCGCTGGGATAGGGAAACATCGCCAAACAATAGTATTTTTCACCGGGCCGATTTTCGTCACCAACAAAACAGCCGCTCTCCTCCCATACCGCTTGGGCGTTCGTTTCAACGGTTTGGGGGTCATACACTGGGTTCATGGCCTGTTCTACTTACTACTTAATTAAAGCGTTGCTGACGAAGCGCAAGGATAACATCTCAAGAGCAGACGATGCGTGAATCTGCTGGTTGAATTTGTCGCGGGCTTGCACTGCTCCCAGGCAGTTCCCCGAATTTTTGAGCTTCATCACACAATGTAAAAAAACTAACTTTTCCTAGCTTGGGCAAACGCAAACCGATGAAATAGCCCGTATTTTACGGCCATTCTTAATACAAAAATGTTCTGGCCACGCTACGAAACATACTCTGCTAATCACTGCAATCACGACAGTTTCCACAATAACTTCAGCCTGTGTGGGGTCTGACCAAACCGACACCGCGTCGACCCTTGCGGAGCAGCGCGCGAACCTCGCCGAAGCTACCAACGGCGCAGGATTCGGCCCTCAGTCGCCACGCCATATTGACGAAGTTGCAGGCGCAAACCGCATACGCTTCGCCGCCGCGCTGCCGTACACCGAAATGAATCTTTGTAATATTCACTTGCACAAAAATGCCGAACATGCGGGTGGCGAGTTCGGTCGATACGCGGGCCACGGTGACGGCAAAGGTTTCGACTCGGGCTATCTTTATACGGGTGCGCTTAGCGCCGAAGAAAGCGCGCCAGTTAAAATCCCAGTTTGCCAAAGTGCATATGGAGCGCTGCAATCGGGCGATACCATTGAGGTCCACTACGTGTTCAGCAGCGCACTGGTGACTCCTGGACCCACCTTAGGCGCCTGTCTCAACGCGGCGACGGCTAACCCCCAGCTTCGGGTAGAGGCCCAAGTGTTCGTTTTGACCAATGACGAAAAAGCACACGATTTTACCCATTTGGCAGCAGTAGCGGCTGAGCAAGATTACCAACAAGCACCAAACATTCTGAACAACACAGGCCAACCCATTGAATACGCAGGCTCGACCACGGGTCCTAGTTATAACGAGGTTGGCTCGCCTTTGCAGGTGTCTTGGCGCGTGCGACCAAGGGTAGCCAAATTGAATATTCATTCTGTTGCGCAGTGGTGTACGGCGAACATTTTTGATGAGAATCAGGCGCACGGTGTCAGAAATTTAGTGGTAAATCCGAGTTTGCTCTCGCCTGTCAGTCGCTGAGGCTGTCCACTCCACTCAACCCTGACGAGATTGGCCACGTAGGCTGAGCGCGGCTAAAAGCATCGTTAGCGCGAGCGCCAACACGGGCCAGTCGCCTAAGGTGGTATATGGCGTGGTGCCTGACACGACCGCAAACTCGCTGCGCAACACGGCCGCTTCGGATTGCGGCAGTTTAGCCTGTACCTCGCCGCGTTCGTTAACCACAGCAGAAACGCCATTGTTGGTCGCACGCAGTAACCAGCGCCCATTTTCCAGCGCGCGCATACGCGCAATTTGCATATGCTGATGCGGCCCAATGGAGCCACCGAACCAGGTGTCGTTGGAAATCGTCAGCAGCACGCCACTGCTGATGGCATGGCGGCGCAGCATATCGCCGTAGGCGATTTCATAGCAGATGCCCATGGCGACTTCAGTAGACTGCTCTAGTCCCGGCAACTGTAAAAGAATATTGTCCTGCTGACGCGCCCCTCGACTGGCCGCCGACATGGGCAGGTCGAAGAATTCAATCACACCGCGCAGATAATCTTGTAGCGGCACGTAGTCACCGAAGGG
>JAACDW010000155.1 GCA_009936775.1 Pseudomonadota bacterium | reverse complement strand
GCCGGTGTCATTTGCCAGACTCGGTCGTGTTTGCGCACCACGTCGGTGAGCTGTTTGTACTCGGCAAACTCTGCGTATTGGGTTGGAATGCGTTTACTCAGGTTCGGCTCGTTGGCTAAAAAATGCAGCGGCAGGCCGTCGGTAGATAGGCCCAAGTACCCCTCCTGCATGGCTTCATCAAGAATACCGGCCATGCGATCCAGCTCGTCTGCAGTAGGTTGCCGGTTAACGCTGTCGTGCAGGCCCATAACTTCAATACGCAGCATGGAGTGGGGCAAAAAAGGCGCCATATTCGCGGCCAATGGCAACTCGTCCAGATGCTTCAGATAGTCTGCGGGTGTGGACCATGTGGCCTTGTCTGCTGTTTTAGTCAGCACCGATTTGGGAATGTTCTCCACCCGGGCAAAACAATCGACAATGGGATCTTGGTCGGCATCCAGAGCCGACCGGCGTTGGTTACCGAAGGCAAGGCCAATGCTGCAATTGCCCACAACCACGCTCGTGGTGCCGTGGCGCACCACTTCCGGCAGACCCGGGTCAAGTTCTGCCTCCAAGTCTTCGTGGGTATGAATGTCGAGCAAGCCGGGGGTAAGCCATTGGCCTTCAGCATCGTGCACTGCCTGACTTTCCGCCGTGGGCAAGCGTCCGCCTAGGGCTGCAATTTTGCCTGCCTTGACCGCCACATCGCCGACCCGTCCCGGGCCGCCATGACCGTCGAAGACCTTGGCGTTGCGGATAATTAGATCCCATTGCATGGCGTTACCTGTTTGTTTACTGGTACGTAATTTGCCGGCCTTTTGGGGCCGGTTCTTTGTCGTCTTGTTCAGCGGTCCAAACCACGCCGCCTAGGTCACCGCTAGGATTTCAGCGCGCCATGGCGCGCACAGCCGACGACAGCAACAAAGATGCGCCTATCAATACTGCAAAGGCAATACCGCTGACCATGAGCGCGTTGCCCACGCCATAGTGTTCGGCTACCCAACTGATGGGAAATACGCCAACCGGCATCAAACCGTGGAACATCATATCGATGCTCATAATACGCCCGCGCATGTGCGCGTCTACCGTATGCTGCAACAGTCCACGGTTTAGCGACATATTCCACGCACTGACCAGACCAATCAGCGATATGGCGAGCAGCGCCGCGTTGACATTGACGCTCAGACCAAAGGCCGCTGTCGCCCCTGCCCAAGCGAAGCTGCTGAGCAGAAGCCAGCGGCCTTTGCGCCGCATGTCGCCCATGGCCGCCATCATCATGGAGCCAATGATCGCCCCACCACCCATGGCAGACACCAAAATACCCAAGCTGTCTGCGTGGCCGCCCAAAACGTCTTGATTGAAAGCGGGCAGCAGAGTGTTCAATGGCATGCCAAACAGAAACGGAATAATGGATAACAGCAGCAGGGCAAAAATACGCGGATTGGCAAATACATAGGCCAGCCCCTCGCGCATTTCTCGATAGGTGCCGTCGCGTTGTGTCTGTACTGAGTCACCGGGCACATTCACCAGTAGCGTGGTCAGGGCGGAACCGAGGTACAAACTGGCAATAACCAAGTAGACCACACCCACTCCAAAGGCCGACTGCTTATCGCCGCCGGCCAGCCAAGCGATGAGCAGGCCCGCTAGTGCCGGGCCAACGATGCGCGATAGATTCCAGCCAGTGGTGTTCAGCGCCATGGCAGTAAATATCAATGGCTGGGGGATCAACTCCGGCACGAAGGCCTGCCGGGCAGGCATCGAAAGCGCCAAAATCGTGCCGTTAAAAAAGCCAAACCAAATGAAATCCCAAAACACCACAGTGCCGGAAAAGATGATCCACGCCATGATCAGTGTGGCGACAGCATTCAAGCTTTGGGCCACCACAATCAAACGCCGTTTGGAAAGACGGTCGGCCAACACGCCGCCATACAAAGAAAACAGCACAGAAGGCAACATAAAGGAGAGAGTTACCCAATCCAGATCCATGGCTGATGAGGTGAGATCGTACACAAACCAACCGCGCGCGATGATCTGCATGTTCATGGCGAAGGATGAGCCAAGGCTACCCACCCACAGCCAGCGGAAATTAGGCACAGCAAGCACGGAATAGATGTCACGACTCGCCATCTGTGGCCAATCCCTAGCAACAAAGCGGTCTAGTATACCCTAACCAAAAAACTAACCCGCCGTGCCTAAGCTTGCGCGGCATGGTGTCATTTTGTTCATCGACAATTGAGGCAGATGCAACGACAAGTACCGCCGCGCTGACTATGATTACCGCTGTCGATTCAGCAAAAGAAACGCGCTATGACTCACCCAAACTCGTCTCGAGATCTCAGCCCTTGGCTGATTGCCCTTGCCTTGTGCACTGTCGGAGCGATATCGCATCTGCTGCCGCATCCCGCGGGAATGTCCACTGTAGGTGCCATCGGCATGCTGGCCGCCGCCTATCTGCCGCGCCACCTACTGCCGCTGCCAGTGCTGGTGAGCGTTGCAACGGTCGACGCCATTATTGGCAGTTACAGTATTGCCGCCATGGCGCTGGTTTATGTGGCGCATATTGCCGGTTCCGCTGGAGTCGCACCAGTGCTCAAACGAGTGGGTATTCTCAGCGTCGGTACTGCAGCAGTCATCAGCGCGGTGATTTTCTACCTAATTAGCAACGCCGCCCCGATGACCTCAGGCTACTATCCGAATACCGCGGCGGGTTGGCTGACTTGTTATGTCGCTGGCATCCCCTTTTTGCTGCGCGGTATTGCCGCCAATCTGATTTTTGCTGGCGTTGCCTTCGGCGCCATTCGCGGCTTATGGTTGCTCTATCAGCGTTGGGCACCATTGCCCAGCCAGTAAGGAGGGGCAACCATGCAGGATATGAATTACGACGGCCTAGGTATCACCGTGGCCGATTACGTTGCGGTGGTCGAAATACAGCGCGGCCCAAATAACTTTGTCGATACCCAGATGATCAATGATCTCGCCGACGCCTTCGGCAAGATGGAGGCCAGCGATGACGTACGCGCCATTGTTTTATGCAGTGAAGGCAAGCACTTTTGCGCCGGCAACAATTTCGGCAGCGCCTCAGGTAACGAGGAACGCGCCGACCGTAAGGTAGAGGAAGGCAATCCGCTATACGCGGCGGCGGTAAAACTGTTTGCCACCAACATTCCGGTAGTTGCCGCTGTACAGGGCGCGGCCGTAGGCGGTGGATTTGGTTTAGCGGTGATGCCCGACTTCCGCGTGGTTTGCCCAGAAGCACGGTTCACTGCCAACTTCGTCAAACTAGGTTTTCATCCGGGCTTCGGTCTCACTCGTACGCTAGCCCGACTGATTGGCCAACAAAAAGCCCATATGCTGTTTGTGACCGGTCGTCGTATCAGCGGTACTGAAGCCTATGAGATGGGGCTAGCCGACGTGCTCACGGACAAAGAAAATCTGCGCAGCGAGGCCATCAAGCTGGCGCGGGAAATTGCAGAAAATGCGCCGCTAGCAGTAGCTTCAGTACGCGCAACCATGCGTGCAGGGTTGGCCGATGCGGTAAAAGCGCAAACCGACCACGAGTTTGTGGAGCAGCATCGTCTGCAACAAACCGCCGATCACCGCGAAGGCGTGAAGGCTGTCGCAGAGCGGCGACCGGGCAACTTTACTGGCCGGTAGCCTATCCTGACCAGTAAGCCCTGCTAACCAGTAGCCTGTGCTGAACCGCTAGCCTCCGCTTGCGCCTGCGCGCGTCGCGCATCTAGCTCGATGCGTATGGTCTCGTAGGCGGACTCGTCGAGTTTGAAGCGGCTAAACAATATCGCGCCTATGGTGTAACAGACCAAGGGGAACAGGCCATACAGGCTAACCATGGCAATTTTCACCTGCGTGGTCTGCTCTACGTTGGGTACGAAACCGGCAAAATCTAAAACGAAGCCGGTAAGCAGCAGCATTACCCCTAGTGCGCTTTTATAGACAAAGTTCCATGCGGCGAAGTAGGAACCTTCCTTGCGTTCGCCGGTCATGAACTCGTCATAGTCTATGACATCACCCTGCACCGACGGTCCAAGGGTGCCGCCGCAGCCTGCTGCCAGTCCGGCAAAGGCTGCAAGCACGAAAATTAAGATAAGCCGTTGCTCCATACTGTCGATGAAAGGCAGCGCAAACATGCCGCCGAATGACACGCCGGTGAGCACCATGCCAAACATCCATACTCTGATTTTCCCATAGCGCTTGGACAGCGGTAGCCACAGCGGCACAAACAGTGACGAGGGCAGCATATAGGCCAAAATAATCAGCGGTGCCATGGCCGGTGCGCCGACAATGTACTGGGAAACATAGAGAGTTAGTGCAGCAATAGCCGCGCTGCCTACGTTTTCGATAAAGGTAACGGTGATGAGCAAGCGGGCATGGGGATTACCCCAGATATCGCGAAAAGCCTTGATTGGCCCACCCTGCTGACGGTTCTGAAACTCCGGTCGCTCGCGCAGCGCGGTTACCGCATAAACCACCAGTACCACCATGATGCCAATGGCAACAAATGCCAGATCTCGGGC
>JAACDW010000154.1 GCA_009936775.1 Pseudomonadota bacterium | reverse complement strand
GGCGCTATCTGAATATCGAAGAGCTGCGACTGGGTGACCGCATGCAGGTCGATTGGCAGGTGGAAACGCCGCCCATTGGCGCCGAGATGCCGCTGTTGATCTTGCAGCCGCTGCTCGAAAACGCCATATATCACGGCATTCAGCCTTTACCCGAAGGTGGCACCATTACGATTCAGGTGCGTTTCACTGCAGATGAAATACTGGCTCAAATCACCAATCCGTTTATTGCGGCAGCGCGCAGTCACAATGATGGCGATGGCAGTCCTGGACGGCCGAGGTCGCCACACAAAGGCAATAGCATCGCGATCGACAATATTCGCCAGCGATTGACCATGGGTTATGGCGAAAACGCTAAATTGTTCACAACTTGGGAAGGCAATCTATTTACAACGCGGCTCAACTGCCCAACGGTACCAAAAATGCTATAGGGTGCACCGTTTAGTGGATAAACGGTCGTTTTTGGTCCTTTGATTACTGAAAAGTGAGGACAGAAGGTCGGAAGGACAGAAGGTCAGATAAAAGGTCAGATAAAAGGTCAGATAGAAGGGCTGATAGACGGTGGCTTATAGGCGACGAAATGCAAGATGAGAGTTTGTGGGGTCTGGCACAGACTGAGTCGTAGGTCATGCTGACCGATGGGGAGTAATACGTATCATGCGTATATTAATTGTGGATGATGAAACCCTAGCCCGGGATCGACTGCGCCGAATGATCGAGTCTGACGGGCAGCATGAGGTGGTTGGTGATGTCGCAACTGGGCGCGCTGCAGTGAAAGTCTGCGAAAAACTTCGCCCCGATCTGTGTTTGCTGGACATTCGCATGCCCGGTATGGATGGCATAGAGACAGCCCGACATTTTATGACTCAGGACGAGCCGCCAGCGGTCATTTTTTGTACCGCCTATGAGGAGCATGCCGTGCAGGCCTTCGAGCTTCAAGCGGTGGGCTATCTGCTCAAACCGGTGCGCCGCCACGACTTGTTTCGCGCTTTCAGCAACTGTGCACGGTTGAACCGCATGCAAATGGCGGCGGTAAAAAATATTGATACAAATCGCCGTACCCACCTATGTGCGAGAACATACAAGGGTGTCGAGCTGGTCAACATAAGCGACATTCGTTATCTCAAAGCTGACCAAAAGTACGTTTCTGTGCGTCATGTCGATGGTGAAGTCATCATTGACGAGACGCTACGTGAGCTTGAGGATGAATTTCCCGATTTATTTTCCCGTGTCCACCGCAACGCGCTGGTTTCAACCAATCATGTGCAGGGTTTGGAAAAGGATAGCAAGGGGCAAATTGGCGTTCGTATGGGAAATATCGAAGAGCTAGTGGAAGTCAGTCGACGCCACTTGCCAGCCATCCGAAAAGTTCTACGACGCTTGTAGCAAGCTGCGCGTATACTGCGCGCATGCAGCAAATAACCATTGCAACGCGCGAAAGCGCCTTAGCGCTTTGGCAGGCGAATTTCGTCCGCGCGCGTTTACTTGAAGCCTATCCTGAGCTTGAAGTAAACCTGTTGGGAATGACCACTAAGGGCGATCAGTGGCTGAGCGCACCCTTGCACGAAATTGGCGGCAAAGGCCTGTTTGTCAAGGAGTTGGAAGTCGCCATGCTGGATGGTCGAGCGGATCTTGCTGTGCATTCAGTAAAGGACCTGCCGGCACACCTGCCTGAGGGGTTTAGCCTGCCATTTATAGGGTTTCGTGACGATGTGCGTGACGTATTGCTCAGCCGTCATGGTGACTTAGATACCTTGCCGCAACATGCCAAGGTGGGTTCTTCCAGTCCCCGCCGTCAGGCGCAATTGCTTGCCCTACGCCCGGATCTGCAAGTGCAGAGCATTCGCGGCAACGTACAAACGCGCCTCGCCAAGCTCGACAGCGGCGAATTTGACGCCATAGTGCTAGCCCAAGCGGGTCTGTCGCGTCTTCAACTGCAACGTGCTGACGCGCATCCATTAGATATTCGTACCTGGTTGCCCGCCCCCGGACAGGGTGCCCTTGGCATTGAGGTGCTGGCCGACAGTCCAGTTACTGCTTTGTTGGAAAGCCTAGTCGAGCCAGATGTGGCGCGTTGTGTCCAAGCGGAGCGGGG
>JAACDW010000153.1 GCA_009936775.1 Pseudomonadota bacterium | reverse complement strand
TAACACAATCGGTACTGCTGACCAAGAGTAAGGATCTGCAAGTAGGCATCTGGTATTTGGAAGCCCAGATGCAGGTGCACGGCATCGAGAAGCTGCCGGTGTGTCTGCTGCTGCTGGCGGAGCTGACCAATATTTTTTGGGATGACATTCATCCGCTTATGGAAGACGGCGATGTCGAGTACCGAACCAATTTGTTTGTCTGGATGAACGACAGACTGCCCCTCGCAGTGCGGCAAATCACGTTGGCCGAATCCATTACCGGTGAAGCGTATACGTGGGCGGACTGGGAGCGGGCGATACACGCACAGCGCGGCGGTATGGACGGCGGCAAGGGTGTTAAGCAAGGCGAGTTAGCGCTGATTAAACAAGCGGTGGACCAAACCAACATCGAGTTTTATCGCGGCCTTTGGCAGGACATTTCTGATTCGTTGATCAGCTTGGAATATCTCTCGTCAACCCTTGGCGATGCGCTTGGCGCTGACGCACCGTCGATGATGTCCTTGGTAGAAATACTCACCGTGCAGCGCGATACCATAGAAGACCTGACCAGCGGACGTTCATTGCTTGAAAGCGTTGATACTCAAATAGAGGTGGAAGGGCTGCCAGCCATTGCAGGGTCGCCGCCGCAGGGCCAACCGTCACCGGCGCTGGTTGCGGATCGACAACACGCCTATGCACAGTTGGCGGAAGCTGCGGAGTTCTTGATGCGTGACGATCCGCACAGTCCTGTACCGCACCTCGTCTACAAAGCGATTGAATGGGGAAGGCTCAGTACGTCAGAGCTATACCAAGAAATTTTTATTCGTCACGAAGGCAATCTGAACATTTTCGATGTGCTGGGTATCGATCGCAGCGGCGGTGCAAAGTGAGAACCTGCGCAGCGTTCCCTTGCAGCTACAGCAGCTACAGCAGCGGCGGCAGCGACTGGTGGCTGCGCCCAGTGACCGGGTTGGTCGTGGGCACCTGCGGGCTGATATGTATCGGGTCAATGTCGCGAAAAGATTTGCGCAAGCGGCCTTGGTTGCCGACATGCAGACGCCCAGCACTGAGTTGCCGCTGCAAATGAAGATCAAAACGGTAAGTCATCGCCACTTGCTGTCTGCGCGGCAGGGGCTCCACCAATGGATTAATGCTCGGGCCGCGAGGTTGCCAAGCGTCAGCGGTATGCGCGCGATGGGCTTGCTGACGGCGGTCAACGTTACTCATATGCACCTGACCAAGCTGCTGCGGCATCCTGCCGACGCTGACGCGATCAGTGTTAATCACCACTGGTGCTATCGCGTTGCGGCCTTGGTTTGCCGCCGCGCGAGCATAGGATTGTTGATTTCTCAAAAACACGTAATGGCGTCTTCGCTAGTGCAGTTCGCTCGGAGCCTACGGCGGTTGCCGGCCAGTTTCAAGCCGGTGGGTGTCGCTCAGGTGGCAGGAACTGAGTCCGTTGGAGTTTCCTCGGGGGGTGGCGGTGCGCAAATAAAGCCCTCGGCGTCGGCTTGGTTTGCTACCACGCAATCCGGTAAGTATATGATTTGTATGCGTTCTTTTATTAGTGGTTGGAGGTCTCTCAGTGCCTTAGTGGCATCGTCCCGGTCGCTGAAGTTGTCGCCGATAACGACCACGGCTTGTTTTTCGTTACCCGTGACATACCGAGATCTTGCCGCAGGCAAGAGGGTTTGCAAGCGTTCAATTAGCGTGTCGGCAGCAGAGACATCTAGCGGCACACCAATGCGAAACCCCAGCGGTTTCACGGTGCCGGGCACAGATAAAAAATCACTTTCAGTGAGGAAGCTGTCTTGAGGGTAAGAGATGAAGTCAGCCGATGTAACTGGTTGTGCCGCCGGGTCTTCGGTTTGTGGGGAGAGGTATTGATCTATTTCACCCTGCAGTCCGTCGAGACCAACGGTCGCCGGAGGAAAAAACATTGAGATTGCGTAGCCCAAGGCAAGAAAGACGATAGCGAGGAGGACGTATTTCAAATAGGTATGTCCGAAACGATAAAATCAAAAACTCACTGCAGGTCAATTAACGGCTAGAAGCATATTCTTAAAGCGCACCGAAAGAAACGATACGGAGAGTATGAAGGAGTAATAATGATAAGTTGGAATCCGATCAAAAATATAATGGGTCGTCGACGGCCCGAAATGCCAGACATAAAAAAAGGTCTCCGGCCTACCCATGTACCGCAGGCATTGCGACAAGAAGCAGCAGCACTGAACAAGGAACCCATAAGCCATCAATTTGACCAGCGACGGGCTGCAACGCGTTCAGCTGCGGCGACATCTATACAGCGCTTGGCCCGAGGCAATGCCGGGCGCAAAGCCGCGGCTACTGCTCGCGCCGAGCGAGAAGAGGAGACTAAGCGATCGGTGGCGGCTACGGCCATCCAGCGCATGGCTCGAGGCGGTGCGGTGCGAAAAGCCGCGCACCAACAGCGAGTTGATACATTTACGGAAAAGGTTGCGGCCAACAAAATTCAAGGTTTTTTTACCAGCACCAAGCGAAAACGCGAACGCGAGTATAAATTGCGTGCAGATGCTTTTGACATCGCAGACAACAGAAGCGGCGTTGTCGCGAGCATAATGCAGGGCATTCGTTACGCCACCTACTATGCTCTTCCAGAGGATAAAGTGGAGCTCAAAGCATTTGGTCAGACAGTAAAAATGAGCTCTCTTACGAAGTCAAAACATGACGATAGAGTCAAAGCAAATTCGTTGGCGAGCCAAAGCGTAAAGCAGGCACTAAATGACAACAAGTCCTTAAATTCTGATGCACAAGAGTCTATCGATGCCTCGCATCGTCGCGAGAATGCCGCTACTGGGCTTAAAATTGGCGGTACCGCAGTAGCACTTGGTATTACAGCGGGTACTCAAGGAGCAGGGGCGCCCATCGCCGCAGCTGTCAAGTTCGCTGCTACTGAGGGCGCCGCCGTCGCGGAAGAGGCTGCAGCTGGTAAGCATGGCGAGGCGGCGCAGCAGTTACGTGCAAACGCTGCGCAACAAGAACTCAATGCGGTTACGCCTGAGCAGCATATGCAACAAAAATTGACTGAGCATCGGGCGCATCTTCAAGGTAACGAACAAGAGCGTTGGCATGTTAATGCGCTTAACACTGCCGGCGACGGTGTAATAGATGCCGTGGCCTCGACGGTGGACCCGTCTGGTACGGTCGGTCAAGTAACGAAAGCTGTCGCCAGCCAAACCACCAGAATGGCGGCTGGACAGGGGGTCAACGCTTTGACGGGCCACGACCCCGCTAAATTCAAACGTGACGACCAGCTAACCAAGCAAAAGGCCTTCCGCCAAGCTGAGCGTATAGCAAAGAGTAGGCCAGGACCTGCTCAAGTTTAACAACGCAACTTATAGTCGAACGCAACCCCAACTACTTTTTAAAGGTTAATTAATGACTCTTTTTTTCGTGTTTCGGCGCTTTCTTTTTTTTGTGATACGACCCCACTGTCTTCTTTAGGTCACAAGCAGCGGCGGATCCTCGGTAGCAGCTGTAAGATACAAAATTGTAGTCGTAGCAGCTGTGTGTTGATGCAACAGACAATGGTGTAAGTTTATGCCGAAACTAGAACCACCAATGGGGCAGGCGCTGACACCAACCAGGACTTCACGCAGCAATGCAGTTTCTGGATCCCAACACTATATAGCCGGTTTGGGTGGCGAAACGGTGCTGAAACGAAATCAAACGGCCAGTTCACGATCCGCCCGAGCTGGCAGTAACCTGCCGGTATCTCGTCATCTAGGACGGCCTTCTCCTGCGGTCGCAAAAACGGTGGCAGCCAACCGTGCCATCAGTGCAGAGGCCGCAAGAACACACGCTTCATCAGAGCAAATGTCTGCGGCACGAGACGCTGTGCGGGCACGCTCAACTAATTTGATGGAAGACATCAAGGAGGTTGGGCAGCGCGGCGTAGGCCCGAGTGAGTTAAAAACTTTCAGCGCTGTAAAAGACCGCCAGCGACAGAAGCAGGGAGTGGAAGCTCTTGAGCATAAGCTTGCCCAGGGAAGTTTAAGCCACGATGAAAAACTTCAGTTGTCGGCTGCATCATCCAAGCTTCGAATGCGCAGCGAAGTAGGCAAGTTAATGAGTAAGGACGAAGCAGGCAAAGAAGAGGGTTTTCACCGGTTAACATCTGCGATGTATTTCCAGACCAAATCCGCTGGCGAGATGGGTTTAACGACGGCCATTCATACCACAACACGCGAGGGGGCTGCAGAAGGCATTCAGAAAGAAATTCTGACTCAATTCAGCCAGGAATCCGGCCGCGGTGCAAAAGGCTTCTATGGCGCGGGCGACAGAGACACTTCACTCAAGGAGATCGGCCATCACGCTATGCAACCTCATGTGGAGTTAACCCATACCATTGACCCCAAGGCGAAAGTGCGTGATTACACGCACCCAGTCGACCGCACAATTGTCGCCGATCGATCGGCCGATGATGCGGCAAGAGACGGAAGAAAGAATCGAGGAGACTTGATCAAAAAAGACACTCTAGAGGCTGGCGCCGAATTTGCTGCAATGCCGTCGATGCGCAGTCGTGGGGGTGTAAACACCGTCAAATACACTGACGGCATGAGCGGTTACACAGATCAAAAAGTGACCAAAACCTACACCGCCTCCGAACGAGCGCAAAGCGGTAGAGGGCCTGGCGTTCTGAAGGGCAATGAAACCGCGGCGAGCCATCACGATGCTCATCAACAGCAGCAGCGTGCGGCACGCCATGCTCTGATGGCAGAAATTAAAAACCGTGCCTGAAACCGTATGCTGGGATACCAGAATGGGACCTTGCGCCTGCAAAGGAAGGGAGCAATGGCCGAGTAAGCGCGGCAGCGGTTCTGGTGCAGCGCCCCCCGCGCGGATTACGTCGTACGACGAATGCACGATAAAGGAAACGGCCGCGGCAGCCTGCTCTGGAACAAAATATTTTAGGCCCGATAAGTATCTAAAAGGAAAACAACATGTCTGGAACGCGTGATACCCATGTCATCCCTACTGGGCTCGTTCGGCAACGCATTGCGCAACACCAGGCCAGTATTGCAGCTGCGAGACCTGCTGCACCTGCTCATGCAGCGACACGCGGATCTATTCCTGCACCGTTGCAGCCTGCATCTGTAGCACCGCCAGCCCAGCGCGAACAGAGCCATGCGTCACCACCGGTTCCAACCACACCGCCGCCTGCCCCCGCTGCTGCCCAACGCGAGCAGGTTCATGCATCAGCCGCCCCAGCGCAGCCGGTGACGCAAAACCAACAGGTTAGGGCGTCCACTACCTCCTCGCTGGCGCCACCGACGAGTCAGCCTGCGCCGGCACCGCCGGAAGTGCAGCGGCAGCCAGTTGAAGCGACCGCCAGTAGTCGCTTGCCGAGAGATGGTGAAATGAAGCAGGCAGTGAGAGCGCAAAAGCAGAAGCTGCAACAGGCATTGGCGGCAAAAAAAGACCTCGACGCAGGCGGCTCGCAGATCGCCTATCGTTCGGCCCTAGC
>JAACDW010000015.1 GCA_009936775.1 Pseudomonadota bacterium | reverse complement strand
TGGGTGGCGGCCTTTGGTCCTAAGGCTCTAGCCCAAGCTGGACGGTTGGGTTTGCCTTATTTGTGCTCGCCCATGGAGGGCCTGCAGACGCTGGCCGCCAATTACGCCCAGCACCGTCAAGCTTCGCTAGATGAAGGCGTGGAACCAGTCATCACAGTGCCGCTGATGCGGACCGTCTACGTCAGCAACGATGCCGCTGAGATCGCGCAGCTGCGCCAGCGCGTGGCCAGCGAAGTGGAAAACACCCGCCTGCAGTCAGACGAGGGGGTTGATGACTGGACCTTGATTGGTGACCCTGCCTATGTGCGGGACGGTATCCAGCGCTACCAGGAAACCTTGGGCATGACCCATCTTGTGGCTACCCGGCTGCGTTTACCCGGCTTGGCGCAAGCCAAGCTACGGGCCAGTGTGAGGCTTCTGGCGCAGACTCTTCACGGCGTATAGCAAAAGCACCATCGAAAAAGCGCGGCTGAATACGTAATATCGCGGCGTCGCGTCGCGATCGGCGTTTTATCTGAGGGGGAAATAATGAGTTATCGAATATTGTGGCCGGCGATGCGTTGGCCAGACGGACGGCATATTGAGGAATCCAGTGTGCCAGGCCATAGCGCGGGATTTTGTGAGCGCTATACCGAAGTGACCGATGAGCAGTGGGCAAACTGCGATGCAGTGGTCAGCGTCAATGACATACCAGTAGAGTATCGGCAAAAGATGACTAAGTGCCGCATCTTTGTGACCCCCAAGGTCGGCTTCGACAATATCGACGGCAAGGCTTGGGCGGAGATGGGTATTCCTCTGTGCAATGTGCCTGACTACGGTACTCAGGAAGTTGCCGACCATGCCATGGCACTGATGTTGTCGTTAATGAAGGGTATTACTTTCCACACCCGGGAACTGAAAAAAGATCCGCGCGGACTGTGGCGTCCTGCTTTGAATCCGTTCGGCAAACGCCTATCAGCCTGCACTTTCGGGGTGGTGGGCCTCGGCCGCATTGGTACGGCGGCAGCGCTGCGGGCCAAGGCCTTTGGCATGGATGTGGTTATGTATGACCCGTACCGGGAGAACGGCGCGGAGTTGGCGGTAGGCATTCGGCGGGTGCATTCGCTGGCAGAACTGTTTGGCCAATGCGATGTGGTTAGCCTGCATTTGCCGCTCAGTACCGCAACGCAGAAGCTCATCAATGCCCAGGTACTATCGCAATCCAAGCCGGGTTTAATTTTGGTTAATACCGCTCGCGGACCAATTATAGATCTGGACGGTCTTTACGAAGCGATGCGCGCCGATCATGTGCAGGCGGTGGGTTTGGATGTGCTACCTGAGGAACCGGCGGACCCAGATCATCCGCTTATCAAGGCATGGGCAGCAGATGAGGAGTGGATCGATCACCGCCTGCTTATCACACCACACTCGGCTTTCTTTACGCCGGAGAGTGTCCACGATATGCGCTTCAAAGGCGGCGAGGTTATCGTCAAGTACCTCGATACCGGTGGTCTGGACAACTGCGTTAATCAACAATGGCTGACGAGTCCGCGCTAGGCGGACTCCTGCAAGGCTAAACCTAAAACACTAAATGACAGACACGTGAGGACAAAGGCCCTATGACGGTAACTGCTGAGATTTACGAAAAGCGGCGTCAAAGATTGTTTTTGATTCTCTCGGGTATGTTCTTAGGCACCTTGGCGATGCTCAATATATTGGGCATCAGCCGCTTTCTCGATCTGTCCTTCGATGTCTTTGGCGTCACCATTCCCATGGTGGTGGCCATTGGCGTGCTGCCCTATCCGGTGACATTTATTTGTACCGACCTCATCAGCGAACTGTACGGCGAGAAAAAAGCCAGAGACATGGTGTGGATGGGCGTACTGCTCAACGCTTGGGTTATTTTCCTGCTGTGGCTTGGTGGCGTGCTGCCAGGGTTTGACCTGGACGCCAGCGGCCAACCCTTGGTAGACGCTGCCGGCCGAGAACCAACATTTTTTGAAATTCGCGAACTGGCGTTTGGCGCCGTCGCGGCATCGATGGTGGCGTATCTGGCCGCCCAACTCTGCGACGTGCGGTTGTTCCACTTTTGGAAACGCCTTACCAGTGGCAAACACCTATGGCTGCGCAACAATGCCTCTACCATGGTAAGCCAAATTGTCGATACCACGGCAGTGATATTAGTGACGCACTTTTATGCCGCCGCGTTGCCGGTGAATGGCGATGAACCCATATGGCCCCCGCTAATGGTTTTTATTGCTTCGGGCTATGTCTTTAAAGTGCTGGTGGCGGCGCTGGACACGGGTCCAATTTACCTAGCGGTCCGCTATCTGCGGCCTTGGTTGGGGCTGAAGGACAACGAGGAAGCGACAAGCTAACTTTTCGCCCAGAGTGGTCATAGCGCGCAGTTTTAAGACTTGGGCAGCTTAGCGCCACTCGCCCTTAAGTAAGCGGAAGGCGGCGGTATTGCGCGTGAATCCAGTCCATGTCACCTGATTTTTGCGCAGTATCCCTTCCTGCTGTGCACCGAGCTTGAGCATTGCAGCCATAGAGCGCTCGTTGCGAGTGTCCAGCCGAAACTCCACCTTGGTGTAACTGCTGCCAAGGCATGGATGAGCAACAACTTTTTCATTACGGCATTAGAGCTTGCGCCCCTGACTTATCGAGCGATAAAAGTGCCGCCGAGTGGCCTCAGGTCTGTCATCAATAGTCCTAAAAAGATGGTCGTAAAAGCGCTAATTACTGCAGAGGCGAGCCGTAGTGAAATGCGCTCTGCACATGTTCTTTGCGCTATACGTGTCGAAAAAGACCGTTCATCTGTCGTTGACAGCCGTTCATCGCCTCTGTGTGTTGGTTTTTTCCCAGAGCCGTAGTTTAGAACACCAGCGTGAGACTGCGGTAACGGTTGATCGTGATTTTTGTTAATCGAGTAAATTAACTCAGAAGCTCTAACCCCAACCGAGGCACCCATGCGCAAGAATTCTGCGTTCGAGATCGCTCCCTCCCCTCTCCACTGCGATATCGTTGTGCAGAATGCGTGGTCCCTGCCTGCCAATCGTGCATTTTCCAGTGATGTAACCACCGTCATGGTGCATGTGTCCAAGGGATATGCCGTGGCAATGCGTTGGCGGAGCTCTGGTGGTTGATCAATCGCATTAGCGAAAAGCAAACCCGAAGAGCGCAAGCCTTCGGGTTTTTTTTTTGCTCTTTGATATCCCGAGTGTGCCCGAGGGCAGCTGACTATGGATCAAACCATGCAAAGGCCAAATGACGCGCAACACAGCGCTAACGATTTTCACTTGACGTTACGACGCAATGTGCGCGCAGTACCCTGCCTGCGCGCTGGGCAACGCTTTATGGTTGTCGCTCCGGTACTGGTGCCTTTTTTTGCGCACTACGGTCAAGACATACGGGAGATCTTTCTGCTGGAGTCACTCTATGCGCTGACTGCGCTATTGATGGAGGTGCCCTCTGGCTATCTGGCGGACCGGTTTGGCCGAGTTGTCACGCTGCGCGTTGGTGGCCTACTTTGGGCGGCGGCTTGGGTGCTGCTGTTGGCCGTTGACGGCTTTAGCGGTTTGGTGGTTTTTAATGTGTTATGCGGTCTTGGCAGTGCCCTGCTTTCCGGCGCTGACTTGGCCCTGCTATACGATAGCGAGCGTCTGCTCGCCGCGGACCATCCGGCGCGGCCAAATCGCGCTGTGCGCAACCTGTTTGTTATTGGCATGGGGGCCGAAGGTTTGGCGTCTCTATCCGCCACACTCATTCTCTACAATGGTGGCATTCCAGCGGTGATCGCGGCTCAGGCCCTATGCGGTCTGTTCGTTCTTATCGCGGCTTTGTTTCTGCGCGAGCCTAGGCGTTGCCAACCTGGGTTGACGGCGGCCCAAACTCCGGCGCATGCGGGTTGGGCGGGTCAATGGCGAGCGCTGCGAGCGGCGCTTGTCGCACTTTGGCAACAATCGCTGTTTATGCGACGCCTGTTGGTGGCACTGTGCCTATGGCCGACGCTATCAGTGCTCGCGATCTTTTTGGTGCAGCGGGTTTGGGTGCAACTCGAACTGACCTTGATGCACTTCGGCTGGATCTGGTGCTTGCTGCAATTGCTAGGTGCTGGCACTGGCCACATTGCCCACGATGCGGAGCGCCTGCTCGGGGCGCGTCGCACCATTGAGCTAATTGGTGTTCTTGCAACGCTCGGGGTGTTGCTGCTGACCGTCAATCAACTAACTGCAGCGCTGGCAGGCAGCATGCTGCTTTTTGTTGCTCGCGGTCTGTTTGGGGTGCTGTTTATGGATGCCTTAAATCGGCGCATCGACAGCGACTACCGGGCAACCATCAACTCGCTCTTGGGCTTTGGTTATCGCTCGAGTTTTTTGCTTGTTGCGCCGGCGTTGGGCTGGGTATTTGAGGCTTTCGGTCTTAGGGCATCGGTGTTTAGTTTGGCCGCGCTAGCAGCCTTGGCCAGCTTGATACTGCAGTCGCCACTGGCGCGCAGCATAGACAGCTAAGACAGTGCTAGCGCTCGATCTGGCCTAAGTTGGCGTTTAGCACAGAGCCGTTTAGCACCGGGTTTTGCGCGGCAAACAACAGGGTTGCGGCAATCTCGGCAGGGTCGATCAAGCGCCCGAATGCGCTCATTTGGGCAATTTCGGACATGACGTTAGCAGGGATGTGGTCGCGCAGCATCTCGGTGTCGGTGAATCCCGGGTTAATGCAGGCGGTGTGAATACCGCTACCTGCCAGATCTTGACAGGTGGCGCGCATCATGCCGATGCTGGCGTGTTTTGAGGTGACGTAGCTGAAGCTGCCGGGCACCGCTTTTTCGCCCAAGGTGGAGCCTACGTAGAGAATACTTGAACCTGTGGACATGGCCGGCAGCAATACACGGTTCAATGCAGCCGGTGCGATGAGGTTTATCTCATAGGTCTGGCGCAGTGCTTGCGGGTCGACGCCCTGTACGGTGTCGTGGTCTAGCCGTGCGGCGTTGTGTATCAGACTCAGGGTTGTGCAGTCTTCAAGGTTGTCCAGCAGTGAGGTTGATATTGTAGTAATCGTTGTTGGGTGCGCGAGATCTGCGGTGATATTGATGATTCCGTCCAGCGGGCAGGCGCCACGGGATATGTTGATAATACGCCAGCCCGCTTGCTGGAAGGTCTTGGCTGTTGCCAGTCCTATGCCCGAACTGGCACCAGTGATTACCACACACTGCATAGGCTTTTCCTCAATCGCCTCGTCTGCCTAGGCACTTGCCGACGACCAGCTAGTGCTCGCCCACTGGCCCTCGCCGGAGGCGCAGCGCAGTACCATTTGCTGAATGTCTAAGGCTTTGATTTCGCTGCGTTGGCGCAGCGTATCCAGCAGATAGTGGGCGAGTTCTTCCACGGTGACGTTGCGAATGGGCAGCAGGGTCAGGTCTCTGGCTAAAAATGGGATACGCTCGCCATTAAAAATTATGTAGGTGTAGGCATCGTCGGTTTCGATCTGCAGATGGGGCGACTGGGTAGGCATGATTACCTGCTCGTCTAGGTCATCGCACATCTGCTTTAGCGCTTTTTTCAGAATGTTGTAGTCGAAAGTCAGACCGTCGTCGGCTATGGCAGCCTCGGCGTCTAGGGTGACCTGAAAATTATGGCCGTGCAGATTTTCCCGCTCAGTGTCACTGAACAAGGTGAAATGGGCGGCAGCAAAGTGCAGGTACTCCTTGCTGATTTCGATAGTGGTGGTTTGCATAAAATGAGATTAGCACTGCAGCGGGTCAAAGCCTCGTGAAGATCCGCGCTTTGTTTGGCATCGCCGCGATCCCTTGTCCCGCGTCGTCTGGCTGGTCATGGCTTCCCTGCGTCGTGTAGCCTTGAGCATTGCCACGATATTTGAGGAGGGCGCGTGCGATTTGATCTGACCCCGGAACAACGGCTGTTTAAAGAGGAGGTAGAGACCTTTCTGCGCACTCATTTACCGGCGGCGGTGGCTGCCAAGGTCAAACGCGGAGCAGCAGTGTCGAAGGCCGAACTGACGGACTGGACTCGCACCCTTGATGCCAAGGGTTGGGCGGCCCCGGCCTGGCCGGTGGAACATGGTGGCACCGGTTGGAACCTGATACAGCGCCACCTATTTGATGTGGCCTGTCGTGCAGCCCATGCCCCAGCCTTATCTGGGTTTGGATTCAACATGGTGGGGCCAGCGATTATCAAGTTCGGCACGCCGCAGCAGCAGGCCGAATTTTTGCCAAAAATCTTGCACGCAGACCTGTGGTTTTGTCAGGGTTATTCCGAGCCTCAGGCTGGCTCCGACCTGGCCAGCGTGCGTACACGAGCAGACAAAGATGGCGATGACTATGTGGTCAATGGCTCGAAAATCTGGACTTCTGGGGCTGAGCTAGCGGATTGGATTTTTTGTCTGGTGCGGACCAATCATGAGGTGCAGCAGCAAAAAGGCATCAGTTTTCTCCTGCTCGACATCACGTCGCCGGGTGTTACTGTGAAACCACTGTACGCTTTCAACGGCAAGCGGCTGTGGAATCAGGTCTTCTTCGAGGACGTGCGGGTACCCATTGCCCAGCGTCTGGGCGATGAAGATCGGGGCTGGACTGTGGCGAAAAGCCTGCTGGGCGATGAGCGGCTGATGGTCTCACGAGTATCTGAAACCAAGCGTATGTTAGGCCTGCTTAAGGATGCCTTACAGGAGCAGGCCGAGCGCGGCGTCATGCTACCAGAGAGCCTGCAAAACGAAGTTGATGCCCTGGAAATACGCCTGCACGCATTGGAGATGACCAGTCTGCGCATCCTTACCGAAGCCGATGCCGGTGCGCAAATTGGCGCTGAGCCGAGCATGCTCAAACTCAAGGGCAGCGAGCTGGTACAGGCCCAAGACGAATTGCTGTTTCGTATCGTGGACTATCTTGCCCTACCGCAGGATTCAACAAATACTGGTGCAGCCGCCGTCAACCCCGCTTGGGCGGAATTTGTTGCTTCTGGCCGCTACCACCACCGGGGCTACACGATTGCTGGAGGGTCAAGCGAAGTGCAGCACAACATCATCGCCAAGCAGGTGCTGGGTCTTTAAGCCCAGTACCGCTTCTAGCCTGCCCCACCTAAGCGTTAGGCCAACAGGCCCGCAACCCAAGAGCCTTAAGCCAACAACGCCTTAAGGTCTGCCTCTGGGTCTGCGAGTTGGGCTGGGTCAGCGGGCTTGCCCACCAACTGCCGACAGAGCATGAATTCCTTGGGGCTGTTCACCGCGTCTGCCGCTACGACCTTGCCGTCCTTCAAATAAAACACCGCAAACTGATTGCTGGCCATGTCGCCGCGCAGTACCTGTGAGTCACCGTCTGCAGAAAAACCCACCATTTGCAGCTTCAGCTCGTACTGATCGGACCAGAACCAGGGAATGGCCGCGTAAGTCTTGTTGTCGCCCAGCATGTTGGCGGTACTGACTCGAGCTTGGTCCATGGCGTTGGGTACCGACTCTAGGCGTAGCCGCCGGTCGAGTAATGGGTTGGGATGATTGGTGCAATCGCCTGCAGCATAGACATGCGGGTCTGAGGTGCGGCAGTGCTCATCGACAACGATGCCGTTATCGCAATGAATACCCGCTGCCTCGGCTAGCTCGGTATTGGGGATAATACCAATGCCGACAATGACAATGTCTGCGGCAAAGCGCTTATCGTCGCAGATGACTTCTGCCACCCGACCGTTGCCGGCAAAACCGGTGACGCCGGTATTGGTATGAATATGTACTCCGCGGCCCTGATGCAGCTGGTGGTAGTAGGCAGACATCTCTGGCGTGGTCACCCGCTGCAAAATGCGTTCTTCCATCTCCAGCACATGCACGTTCAATCCCAGTTCTTTGCCTACAGCAGCTACCTCTAAACCAATATAGCCGCCACCGACAATGACTAAGTTAGCATCAGGCTGCATGCCTTCGCGCAGGCCATCGACATCGTCCATGGTGCGCAAATAGTGAATGCCCGGCAGGTCTGAGCCAGCAATACTGAGCTTACGCGGGCGTGAACCGGTGCTGATGAGCAGATGGTCGTAAGACAGAGTCTCGTCGGTATCTAAGGCCACGGTCTGTGCTGCGGTATCGATAGCCGTAGCGGTAGTAGCCAGCTTCATGGTGATGTCGCGGTCGGTATAAAAAGCTTCGGCACGCAAATAAACCTTATCAGCTCCCTGTTCGCCCTTGAGGTAGGCCTTAGACAGCGGCGGGCGTTGATAGGGGATATGGCGCTCTTCCCCAACGATGGTGATATCACCCTCGTACTTAGCCTGCCGCAAACTGGCGGCGGCTTGGCCGGCTGCGTGACCGGCTCCAATGATGACGACACCTGACATGGCAAATCCTTGGGCTGTAAAGTGCCCAGTTTACCTTGTCCGAACAGTTCGCGGCAGCTAACTTTAGGTAAATGGGAGGGACATGCATGTCAGAACAAGGAAAAGCGGAATTTCGTAGCCTAACGGAAATGGTACAGATGGCGCGGCATCGTTTGGCACGGGGCGAATGGGACTATCTGGTGGGGGCCGCTGATACCGAAGCCAGTCTGCGCCGTAATCGGGCTGCGCTAGAGTCTTGGGTTTTTAAACCTCGCATACTCAACGATGTAAGCACGGTGCAAGTCGAGTCCGAACTGCTAGGTAGCCCCATGCGTATTCCGGTAATTTTACCGCCTATTGGCTCGGTGCAGGCCTTCGACGCCGGCGGCGGCACCAGTGTTGCACGGGCCGCCCAAGACTTTGGCATCCTGCAGATTCTTAGCTCTGCCTGCTCGCCGGACTACGAGGCGGTGGCGCAAGGTGTGCCCGGGCCGCGCATCTACCAGCTGTACTTGGTTGGCGACAATGCGTGGATGGACGATCATATTGAGCGTGCTATCGCTGCCGGCTATACGGGCTTTTGTCTCACCGCAGACACCCAAGTCTATTCGCGCCGCGAGCGCGATGTGCTTAAAGGCTACGTTCCCATGTCGGGACGCACAGCAACCGCCGCCGGAGATTTCTCTCATCAAGCCAGCATGACCTGGGACACCATTGCCCATGTTAAGGCCAAGCACGATATTCCGCTGGTGGTGAAGGGCGTTATGCATGGCGACGATGCCAAGCGCTGCGTCGATGCCGGGGTTGATGTGATCTATGTGTCTAACCATGGCGGTCGTCAGCTGGATCACACCCTAGCCTGTATCGACGCGCTGCCAGAGGTAGCGGCAGCAGTGGCCGGCCGAGTGCCGGTTGTGGTTGATGGTGGCTTCATGCGCGGTGCGGATGTGGTCAAGGGTTTGTGTTTGGGTGCGGACTTTGTCGGCATGGGTCGCTTCGAGGGCCTTGCCATGGCTGCCGGCGGTTATGCCGCCCTCATGCAGGGTTTGAAAATTCTAGAGCAGGAGATTCGCATTAATATGGCGCTGCTGGGTGCGCCTGATTTGCAGTCCTTAAAGCCGTCGCTAATGCAGCGTGCGCAACCCTTGGTCGAGTCTGGGGTGCTTAGCGCATTCCCGCTGTTGGAGGACTACTGAGGACTTATGAACGTTAGCGGTCCGTGGGCACTGGCATGGGGAAGGGGGTAACCGTGCTGCCGTCGGTTGCCGTGATTTTTGCCACCCCTTCTTTCTCTACCTCGTCAATGCGGACTACCGCATGCATGGGTATAAAGGAGCGCTGCACACCGTCGAATTCGTTACGCAACTTTTCTTCGCTGGGATCGATAACAACCTGTGACTTGTTGCCAAAGGTGTAGTCCTCAATTTCTACGAAACCATACAATTCGCTTTGATAAATGTTGCGCGCGTATACCTCATATACTTGACCCTGATTTTGGAACAGGATGCGATAAACGTGCTGGGTGTCGTCTTTGCTCGGCATAAATTGCGATCGTCGTGGTTAGCTTTGCAGCATAGTTGGGGATAACCCTAGGGATTTCAAGACGCGGCTTGAGAGGCTTTGGCGAATCTTGTCCAGCTAGGTATTCCTGGGTAATTGCGTATACTTGCGCACCCTTTTTCGATCGCTACTTTAAACAGCAACTGGGTCGCATGGTAAAAAAACTCTTCGTCAAAACTCATGGCTGCCAGATGAATGAATACGATTCTGCGCGCATGCTCGATGTGCTTAAAGACGCTCAGGGTTACGAGATAGCGGCGAGTGAAGAAGAAGCCGACGTACTGCTGCTTAATACATGTTCCATCCGAGAAAAAGCCCAGGAAAAAGTCTTTCATCAGCTGGGTCGCTGGCAGAAGCTCAAGCAGGCAAATCCAGACTTGGTAATTGGCGTTGGTGGCTGTGTGGCCAGCCAAGAGGGTGATGCGATTATGCGACGCGCCCCAATTGTAGACATGGTCTTTGGGCCACAAACCATTCACCGTTTGCCACAGATGGTTACTGCACGCCAGCAGCAGCTGTTGCCAGTAGTGGATGTGACCTTTCCTGAGGTTGAAAAATTTGACCGCCTGCCGCAACCCAGTGTGGATGGGCCGGCGGCCTTCGTTTCCATTATGGAAGGCTGCAGCAAGTACTGTAGTTTCTGTGTCGTACCCTACACGCGAGGTGAAGAGGTAAGCCGCTCTGTTGCCTCGGTGATGCAGGAAGTAGAAAGCCTCGCCCGGCGCGGCGTGCGCGAAATTCATCTGCTCGGGCAAAATGTGAATTCCTATCTTGGCGATATTGACGGCGATCAGGCGGATCTTGCCGAGCTGATTTATTATGTTGCTGAGGTGCCGGGGGTGGAGCGGATCCGCTTTACCACCTCGCATCCCATGGATTTTTCCGACAATCTGATTCAGGCATACGCGGACATTCCGGCCTTGGTCGATCACCTGCATTTGCCGGTGCAGTCTGGTTCGGACCGTATTTTAGAGGCCATGAAGCGGGGCCATACCGCTGATGACTATCGCGAACGTATTACCAAGCTGCGGCAGGTACGCCCTAACATCAGTCTGTCATCAGATTTTATCGTCGGCTTTCCCGGCGAGACCGAGGCAGAGTTTGCACAAACCATGGCGTTGATTGATGAGATCGGCTTTGACACTTCATTCAGCTTTATTTACAGCGCCCGCCCGGGCACCCCGGCTGCGGCACTGCCTGATGAAGTGCCTCAGACAACGAAAAAAGCGTGGCTGCAAACTCTGCAGGCGCGTATCCGTGAGCGAGCCGACGCCATCGCGCAGGCCATGGTTGGCACAGAGCAGCGAGTGCTGGTCATGAGCGAAGCGAAGAAAGGCGTTGGACAGTTGGCAGCGCGTACTGAAAACAATCGGGTGGTCAATTTTGCCGGTCCGCCACAGCTTATTGGCCAATTCGCGACCGTGCGCATCAGCGCAGCGCTGCCGAACTCTCTGCGCGGAGCGCTGATAAAATGATGTCATTTTGTCAGCGGTGATTTAACCTTTTATCGACTTGTTATTTCCTCGGCTAAGGCATATTCGTCTTGGCCGCAAAGCAACAGCACTGGTGAACCTTGCAAGAAAATTCAGATACGGCGACGTTAGCAAAAAAAATAATTTTAGAGCCAAATGACACCCGACGATTGGCCGCCTTGGTTGGTCCTGTCGATCAAAACATCAAACACCTAGAGCGGCGTCTCGGCGTCAGCATCCGCAACCGCGGCAACGAGTTTCAGTTGAGCGGTATTCCCCATGCCGTGCAGGCAGCCGAGGCTTTGTTGCATCAGCTGTATCGGGAAACTGTGGACCGTGATGCGATCGAACCTGACTTTGTACACCTGTTTTTGCAGCAGGCAGGGCTCGACGATTTGATAGCCGAAAAAGCAGGGGGCCATGCCCAAGGCGGCGATCAAGCTGTGCCGGTGGTGGTGATGAGCGATGCCGAGCGCAGCGCAGAAGGCACTGCCGACGTTGGCCAGTTAGTGATCCGTACCCCCAAGAAGTCCATCAAGCCGCGTGGTGGTAATCAGCTTGGTTACTGCAGGGCGATACGTAAGAACGACATTAACTTTGGTATCGGGCCAGCGGGCACCGGCAAAACGTACCTTGCGGTTGCCTGTGCAGTGGAAGCGCTGGAATCTCAACAGGTGGCGCGTATTTTGCTGGTGAGACCAGCAGTGGAGGCTGGCGAAAAGCTCGGTTTTCTGCCCGGTGATTTGGCGCAAAAGATCGACCCCTACCTACGCCCGCTATACGATGCCCTTTATGAAATGCTTGGGGTTGAACGGGTCAATAAGTACATAGAGCGCAATATCATCGAGGTGGCTCCACTGGCCTATATGCGTGGCCGCACCCTGAATAACGCCTTTATTATTTTGGATGAATCGCAGAACACCACGGTTGCGCAAATGAAAATGTTCCTCACCCGCATCGGCTTTGGGTCTACTGCGGTGGTTACTGGCGACATTACGCAGATTGACTTACCCAGGGGTGAAGCCTCTGGTCTGATTAACGTGCGCGACGTACTTGCGCGTATTGCTGGCATTGAATTCACCCACTTTGGGTCCAAGGATGTCGTGCGCCACCCTCTGGTCCAAAAGATCGTCGACGCCTACGAGTCCTTTGACGGGCAAGACATTGATAGGCAAAGCACTGATGGTCAGAAGATGAGCCGTCGCGACGATGATCGCCGCGGGCGCGGACGAGGCTAGTCGAACCGTTGGGCTGCTTGTCAGCCCGCAGACGCACCATGAGCCAATCTACCGATTCTGAGATAGCCACTGTCCATATACAGTTGGCCCCGGAAGTGACCCAAAGCCCTGATCTGCATGCCGTGCAGGCGGTTTTTGAGTGCTGCCTGCAGGCACTTGTGGCCAACATAGCGCCTGCGCCGTTCCGGCCTCTATCTGGCGAGATTTGTGTGCGGCTTTGTGCCGAAGCGGAATCCCAGTTCTTGAACAGTGAATATCGTAAACGCGACAAACCCACTAATGTACTGAGTTTTGCGGCCAACGACGCCGCAACTGCACCCTTGGATGTAGAACAACAGGGCTTGCCAGCGATGCCCTTGGGCGACTTAGCCATCTGCTGGCCAATTGTTCAGGTCGAGGCGGCAGAGCAGGACAAGGACCCACTAAACCACTTAACACATTTGTTTGCTCATGGCGTGCTGCATTTGCTGGGTTTCGATCACCAAGCGGACCGCGAGGCGCAGGCAATGGAGGCTATCGAATGCCGCACGCTTGCACAGATGGGTATCGCCAACCCGTACACCTCTGAGGTGGAAGATGCCTAAAACCGCTTCTGGCAATTCACCCTCAGCTTACCTAAAAGGAACACTGACAAAGGAGCCACGGCGTGGCAAAAAGAGCCTATGAGTGATCAACAGGATCAGGGTCGTGAGGGTAGCGACAAGTCCGGCCGTCGCAGCATGCGCGAATGGATCGGCGATTTGTTTTCCGGTGAGCCGGATAACGTCAAAGAAGTGCTGGAGATGCTGCAGGATGCTGCCCAGCGCCAGTTGATTGAGGTGGATGCCCTGAACATGATCTTCGGTGCGCTACATGTTAGCGACATGCATGCCCGAGACATTATGATTCCGCGTTCTGCCTTAGTTGTGGTTCAAGAAGACCAACAGCCAGCAGAATTGTTGCCCATTGTGATCGAATCCCAGCATTCGCGCCTGCCGGTTATTGGCGACGATCTCGACGACATCAAGGGTATTTTGCACGCCAAGGACCTGTTGCCCTTGGTACTCCAAGAAGACACCCAGCGCTTCAACATCAAGGACTGCATCCGTCCGGCCGTCGTGGTGCCGGAGAGCAAACGCCTCAACGTACTG
>JAACDW010000001.1 GCA_009936775.1 Pseudomonadota bacterium | reverse complement strand
ATAAAAGTATCGTAGGCAACACCTTTTTCGGCTAGCGAATCAAAGCGGCTTGCCTGAATGAAATCGGCAGGGAGATCTACTCCATGCATCGGATACCAGCGGCCGATTTCGACCTTGACGCCTACCTTGTCGAGAAAGGCATTCATTTTGGCGTCCGCAGCTGCCAGAGCTCCCGGGGAAGCTCCTTCCTGCATGGCGCAGCCGGCGAAATCGACAACCCCAGTGGGCGCTACAGGTGCATCTGTCGTGCGCACGGGCATATAACCAAACTGAGAATGGGAGTCGCAAGGCGCTACCGCATCAAACTCGGCGTTTAGGCTTGTTCCTTTTTCCAGCCATTCTTGAGCGGTGATGCCTTGAGCTGTGAAATTCGGCGAAAAGCCAACCCAATAAAGATCGTGCTCCATCTCGCTGGCGTAGTAAGAATTAAGTACGTACGCCGCGTAGGGCGCAGAGAACTCTACGTCAGCGAACTCATCCCACTTTTTGGCGACCTGCATAAAGTCGTCCATGTCTTTGCCGTCCGCAAAGTTGCAGGAAAATGTTTCTATGGCACCCATGGCAGGCATGCTCGGTGTGTGGTCATCTGCGTGACTTGAGACAGCAATCGTCATCGCTACCCAGATTAAGAATAGTTTCTTCATTTTTGTTGTTACCTTTTTATTTTTATTACTACGTTGTTGGTAAACCCTTTGAGTCGGGTTGAGCGCCCGACTCAGTGGCTTGGAGGACGATAAGCAAGGAATCTGCAGCAAACAAGCCTGGGTTCACTAGATTTTGCCGAAGTAGTTCAGGCTGTGTGCGCTGCTAATACGGTGGTGTACCCTCGATTGTGGCTCGCTCCATCAATCTTTCGTGAGGATAGTAGTCGGCAGTAGCGTAATGCTGACAAGCTCGGTTGTCCCAAAACGCAATTGAGTGCTTTTGCCACCGAAATCGGCATTGAATTTCCGGTCTGGTGGCGGTTGCGAACAACTTTGTGAGTAAGGGCCTAGCCCTGTCCTGCGGCACGTCCTTAATTCCAACCGTGAAAAGCTCATTCACATACAAAGATTTGCGGCCGCTTACTGGGTGGGTACGCACCACAGGATGCAGCACCGGTGGATAGGCTGAATCGAATTTGGCCAGTCGCTCAGCGTTAGCACCCGATTTGATAAGATGCCGACGCATTGGTGCAAACTGATGTATCGCCTGTAGCTCACTGACTTCGTGCCGCGTCTTTTCATCGAGATAGGCATAAGCGGCTTCCATATCGGCGAACAGTGTATCTCCACCAACAGTTGGCACCTGCCGAGCAATCAGAATCGAACCCAACGATGGACTCTTGCGCCAAGTCACGTCCGAGTGCCAAACCGCAGTGCCGGAAGGTGGATTGTCAGCGTGGTGATGTAAAACCAGCAACTCCGGAAAGTTCTCTTTTGGATTAACTGGGTGGGTTTCTAGTTGCCCAAACTCTCGAGCGAAACGCAGGTGGGCCTCAGCGTCGATGTTCTGATCGCGGAAGAAAATGACTTTGAAGCGCACAAGTTGTTCTATGAGCCAGTCAACATTTGCCGCGCTGATTTTTTGCCGCAAATCAAGTCCCTGTATCTCGGCACCAATTGTGGGCGTCTGTGGAATGGCCAACGGCATAACTGCTGCCTCACTCAGATTGACATAAGATCACTGCTTCCACCGTACCGCCTATTGATGCCATGGGTGCAGAAAAATTTTGCTTGGTAACGGCGCCGACCAGTCTCAGCAGCTGTGAAAACGCCGCCCTGCGCCGAAACGTTGCAAACTTGCGCCAGCGCTTCCTTGTTTGCAGTTCATGCCGCGACGCCATTGCCTGCGCTGCCATCACTCATCGTGACGCTAATCGGTAAGATCGCCGCCATATTGTGGGTGCCCTGATCATTGTAAAGATCAGCTACCCAATAAGTGGTTGCACAGCCTGCCAACAAGACAACCACAAACAAAAAACGCAAGCTTTACGGTTTCTGAGCAAAACAATATTTCACGCAATAAATCCAGCTTGTAAGGGGTTCTGTCCGCGCCTGAGCCGGTATTTTGGAAGCGTCCGCGGTCTCAAGCCTTCCCACCGCCGCAATGTAAATTGAGCGGCAAAGCACAGAGGGTTGTATCTACAAGCAACCCTTAGCGTTTTGCCTACCGCGGAACTAGATCAAGGCAGGGTCGTAAACGATGCGCCTAACAGCCTCTGGCTACACATCGGCGGTTGTAGTGATGCTGTTGCAGTGGTTCTGAAAAGGAAGGAGCCCCAGATGATTGCTCAAATGGGGCTTTGAATGATTACTTCAGGACATAGACTTGATGCTGCAATGTATCGCCACGTGCATCAAACTCGATTACGTCAAAGTTTTGCGTCCCATCGCTCACATGCACGGTGTTGTGCATGACGATTGTCGAACCTTGACGATGCCAAACTCCAACAAAATACCCCGAGACAACTGTTTCAGCGTCCACAACACCGCGGCCATTGCCTTCAACGAAGCCCGATGAACGGTCTGCACCGTACGTTAAGTTGTACGTGGTATAGACCTTCCCGTAGGCGCCCATCTTACCGCTAGCCGTGATCGTTGTTTGGTCTGTGCCGACATTCACTGAAGTTACATTCATTGTGCTGTCTGGTTGCCGCGCTTCAAGAGCCAACGTAGTGCCGTGATCGTCGGCGAACACAGAGAAGGACATCACAGACAGACCAACCAGCAATGCAGATATTTTCATCACGTTTCCTTTTTATTGTTAACCGAAAGAGACTGCTTGCCAGTTATCCAATTTGCAATGGCAAAAGATAGCGTCAAGGTCAGCAGCCGTCGTCCCGCACCACTTAACCTTAACTTTAGGCAGCGCTCTCCATACGTTACCTCAGGTCAAGCCCTTGTCATCGAACCCGCGGCCCAACGCGCCGCTCTTTTTCTGCACTGCTGCGTCTTATAGATGGTGCCGGAACGCGGAATCGAACCGCGGACCTACTGATTACGAATCAGTCGCTCTACCAACTGAGCTATCCCGGCAAACTTTCGGAGCAGCGCCTCGCGTTGACCTTCTCGCCTACACTGCAATGACCCTAGACCTGTTGCCTCGCAGATGACTGGCGACATCCCCAGCTAGACAATGCTGTTGGCCGCGCATTGTATCTAAAGCACGGCACTGACATAAAGCGCTCTTGCTGGGGCTTATTCGAGATTCACCAGCTCAGTCGATGCGCCGATTAACCGCTGCATTACGCCTAGTATGCTGCAAACGGCTCGCGCAGCAACTCCTCGCTGACCGTCAACGCCACCCTACACAACCCCTTATTGCTGGGGCTTGGATTCCGGCTGGTACTTGTAATAACCCGAAAGCGGGATCATCAAGTGGGCGTAATCGGTGCCCGGCATCATCACATAGGGTTCGCCGCGGCTGAAATCCGCATGAAACTCCTGCAGCGTGGCGGGATCCTTGGGCATTAGCATGAGGTGCGGGCCTGATTCAATCCACTGCCCCGGGGTGCTATCGGCTTTTTGCAGCACACCCATCTTGGTGTTGTCCTCACCCACGTCGCCATGCAGCATCCACAAAAACGCGTCGCGCCTGATGTCTGGCTTGGTGCCATTCAACGCTGCCGCCATCCACTTGAAGCCTTCCGCGTCGCCGCATACGGGCATAGCGTCGTGTGCGTCTTTCCAGCCTTGTTCTGGCATCGGTCTTGGGTTGGCTGACTGACAGGTCCAGCCGTTGGTGCCTTCGCGCAACATTTCACCATTGCCGCCGAGCACGCTGGCAAAGTTGCCAATATAATCTGGCGCCGCTGTTGTATAGGCTTGAATCTGCCACTCAGCGGAGGCGTGGTTTATTGCCGCCCCTTCTTCGTGGTGACCCGCTAGGGCAGTTGGTATCGCCATACTCAAACAAACTGCTACAACGATTTTTTTCATCCTGTACTCCTTGTTATTTTTTCCTGCGCTACGCTTATGCGGTGGCGAACAGCACCGCTGGATTCACCATCGTCTTCATTTCAAGGATGTTACCGTTTGGATCTTGTACGAAAAACGTCTCTTGTTCGAACTCAGTGCCTATAAAGCGACGGTAAGGGTCGTCGAGGTAATCGTAGGTAGACGCCTCAACTCTCTGCTTCAGTTCAGAAAATTCCAATTCGGTTAAATGCGCGCCAAAGTGCGGTACGGCAACATTACCCATGTCGACATCGTGTCTGACCGAAGGCAGTGCTTCGTTGCTTTGATGCAGGGTTAGCTCGTTACCCCAGAAATCGATGTCGACCCAACGGCCTTCTTCTCGGTTACCCGTCTTGCACCCCAACACCTTGGTATAGAACTCTTCCGTGGCTGCCAAGTCACCGGCTGGTATCGCGAGATGAAACGTTGCGCTCATTTGGGTGTCACCTTCTTTTGTACAAATAGTAATGCCCTTTGTGCGGTGTTTACAGTCTGGTCTCACCCAAAAGTGGGTCACAGCAGGTACGGTCAGGCATCAGCTCGTGACGAGAATGGGCTATTTTATCAACCCTCGACCAGTTCCTGGCTCTCGCGGTATTCTCACGCTCAGCGACAGGAGGATGATCTTGATTACACTTCACCGATTTGGTCCCGCATGGAATACCTTCGGCTGCATTAGCCAATTTGTACTGAAAATTGACACCTATTTGCGCATGGCAGAAATCGACTTCGTTACCAAGAGTCTTGGTGTGACATTCGCGGAAACTCCCCCCTTGGGCAAACTGCCCTATATCGACCACGACGGTGTCGTGGTCGCAGATTCCAGTCTCATTATCGACTACCTAAAGTCACACTTTGGTGATCCGCTGGATGCGTCGCTTAGCCCCCAAGACCGCGCACGCGGGCATGTGATAAAACGCATGGTAGAGGAACATCTGTGGTGGCTCATGGGCCGGGAGCGAGGGTGGTCCGAGGAAAATCCGTACTGGGATACTCCTAGTATGCTCCAAGGCATTGAACCTGCCATGTACTATGCAATGCGCGACGATAGCCAACGAAAAATAATCGAACACGGTGTCGGCGCATTTAGCGATGCCGACTTCAACGCCCGGGGCGGCGAAGACATCGATGCCTTGGCAACACTGCTAGCACAGCAGTCCTTTTACCTCGGCGAACAACCCACCTCGGTAGACGCAACGGTTTATGCTTTTTTATGGCAAATCATAAATGCACCATATGCATCGGCGCTGAAAGACGCGGCCCTAAATCAGCCTAACTTAGTCGCCTACACCCAACGTATAAGTGAGCACTGGTTTGCTGATGATCCAATGTCGGTACAACGAGAGGTGTCCGTTACCTAGGTAAGCCATACGCAGCGCTACGGCCGACCTGTGCCGAACCTTACTCAATTGTGCTGATCCATTTAACCGAATTTGGGGAAATACCATGACTGTTAGTGCCGCCCAACGCACAGGTTCGCTGCAATTCTTAGTGCCGCAAACGCAATCTTCCCTATACCGCAACGACCAAGTGCGCATGATCCGCGACGACCGCGGCAACTTTGTAGAAAGCAGCGGCGTAAAAACCGAACGTCATGACCTTACGATTGCCGATGCCCGAGCGTTACCGACGAACAACGCAATGACGCTGGAGCGAAACGGTTTCGAACTGCTTGATGCACCGGTGGCCGCTTACGACTACATGAATCATCAGCAGGTCATTCACAGCTACTATCGCGACTGCGAAGCGCTCGTCAAACAGGTGACCGGCGGGCGCGTCTGGGCTTTCGACCACAACATTCGCTCTGCTGGTGGTAACGCCGAAAAGCAAAAGGTCAAAGGCGGCCAAGACGTTCAAGGGCCAGCGCATATTGTGCACGGCGACTACACGCTGCGCTCTGCGCCCGAGCGGTTGCTGCAGCTGACGCGTGAGCCCAGCATCAACGATACGCTACGAGAGATCATTCCCGAAGGCCAGGGGTTGATCCCGGAAGATGCAGCCAAAGACGCGCTCGCTAACGGTGGGCGCTTTGCCATTATCAACGTCTGGCGCAACATTCAGGCGACACCAGTAATGACCCATCCGCTTGCGCTTTGCGACGGACAAGATGTCGAGCCAGAAGATTTGGTGGTATTTGAAATTCACATGCCCGACCGTATTGGCGAAAATTATTGGTCAAAGCATGATGATCGCCATACCTTTTACTGCTATCCGCAGATGCAAAACAGCGAAGCGCTGCTGATTAAGCAGTGGGATTCTGCCGGGGGCTTGGCCACTAGTAATGGTAAGCGCGCCGACCGTGCCGCTTCCGGCCCATGCACTTTCAGCTTCCACAGTGCCTTCCACGACTTGCAGACACCGCACGACGCACCAGACCGCTGGAGCATCGAGGTACGCTGCGTGGTTTTGTATTAACGATGCGTGTGAGGCGACTCGGTCGAAAAAGCTATAAGCGGGCAGATTTATTCGTGTAGCCTAGCTCATGACCTGCGGGGGCGATCAGTACTGCGCTTGGGGAAGCGGAGGACAAACCTGATTGTTAAGCAACCTGCTAAAACACGATCAATCAACACCCGATTGACCGTCACGGCAACAAGGAGAGACCCAGATGCATATTGACGCGGCGGCGGCCGGTTTTTCATCAGACAAGCTGCAGCGCATTGGCGAGCATATAAACCAGCGCTATATCGAACCTAAGAAAATCGCTGGCTGCCAGATACTCATCGCCCGTAAGGGTATCCATGCCTACTTTGAGTCTTTTGGCCATATGGACCTTGAGCGCCAGCGACCAATGCAGGACGACACCATTTTCCGCATCTACTCGATGACCAAGCCCATTACCTCGGTAGCACTTATGATGCTCTACGAGGAGGGGCGCTTTCAGCTCAATGATCCGGTGTCCAAATTTCTGCCGTCTTGGAGCAACCATCAGGTGTGGGTTGAAGGCAGCGGTGATGACATGGTGACGCGCCCAGCAAACACCACCCTGACCGTTCGACATTTGCTATGCCATACCTCGGGCTTGAGCTATGGGGGCATCTTGGAAGGCGAATCCCAGCCGGTTGACGCGGCCTATCAAAAGCTTGGTGTGGAGCGCAGCCAAGGTGAGACCACTGCTACCTTTGCCGAGAAGTTAGGCCAGGTACCGCTGCGCTTTGATCCGGGCGAGAAATGGCTTTACTCACTGGCAACCGATCTCTGCGGCTGCTTGGTGGAGGCTATCTCAGGCCAAAAGTTTGAAGACTTTTTACAGCAGCGGATGTTTACGCCTCTCGGCATGGTGGACACCGCGTTTTATGTGCCCGCGGAAAAAGCTGACCGCCTCGCCGCAAACTATCAACGCGCAGCCGACAAATCGTTGCAGCTATTGGACGATCCGCAAACCAGCGCCTTTCTGCAAGCACCCAGTTTCCCTTCGGGTGGCGGTGGCTTGCTCAGCACCAGCCATGACTACGCAAAATTTTGCGAAATGCTCAGGCAGGGTGGTCGCTTTGGTGATACGCAGATTATTGGCAGCCGCACGTTGGCGCTAATGACAAAAAATCATCTTGGCGGCGGGCGCGATTTAGCGGGCATGGCCATGGGCTCGTTTTCCGAAACCGCCTATGAGGGTGTTGGCTTCGGGTTAGGCTTCGCCACCACGCTGGACGAGGTGTCCTCTGGCACCATGGGCGCTGGCGACTACTACTGGGGCGGTGCAGCCTCGACCATATTCTGGGGTGATCCTGTGGAGGATTTGTACGTCATCTTTATGACCCAGCTACGGCCTTCATCCACATTCGACTTTCGCGGCCAAATTAAGAACATTGTCTATGGCGCGATAACCGACTAAGCCATCAGGTTGAGTGCTGGCGCAGCAGCAGACAGCACCTGTTTTACTCATTGCTTTTGGAGAGCTATCGACATGCGAGAATTTTCAGGAATCGTTGATTTGCCGGCGGCGCTAATGGTGGTTGTCGCCTTAGCTGTGATCGCGCTAGCCAATGGCTTCTCGCGCAGACGCACTGTTGCCATGGCGCCCACGGCACTGTTCGAAGCGAGCTATTTGTTTATGCTCATCACCCTAGTGGCGATGTTTGAAGATCCGCTGAACTTTATGGCCCTTCCCTACATGGCCAGCTTCGCTCTCGTAACCTTCGCCATTGCCGGGGTTGTTGGCATGGTGCTGATGGTTTTTCGGCCTGCCGAAGATGAACACGTAGCCCTGCCCACACCCAAGGTCGGCTTGCGTATCGCGGCCATACTGGCGGCCCTTGCTGGCACAGGATACTTAGCCATGGGCAATACGGCCTTAAGCGGCTATCTGCAGCCTAACGCGGTCATTTTTACCACTGTGCTTGTGGCCGTTGTGATGGCATGCGGCGGATTCAGCAGCCGCCAATCGGCAATAAGCGCGGCGATTGACCATCTGCCCAATATCGCCGCTTTGGGCATGTTAGTCGCCATATCTGCTGCGGTGCTAGACATTTACGAACTGCCGGCCCTCTTACCGCTGCTTGGCTTTGGTGTGAACGTGGTGTTTTTGGTCGCGCTGATTCAAGTGATAATGCGCTTGGGAGGCTGGACACTCGCGCCTGCCATGGTTCATCACTATTTGTTGCAGGCGCTGTTGCTGCTGTGTGCTGTTGGCCTCGTACTAATCGCCGAAGCCGCTGCGTAAACCAACCCTGCCGAGAGCTGGTATGAAATGGATTTTTGTTGCCGCCCTAGCCTTAGCCGCGCTGCCCGCAGCGGCTGCGGACCCAATGCCTAGTCCGGGACTACAAGAGACCAAGACTGCGGCTGGGAGGTTTTATTCATCGGCGCTTACACTAAAGAGAGATTTTCCGTTTTCGGACGTCGTGCAAACCCACGACGGACTGGTATTTTTGTCCGGTCTGGTGGGTACCGATGCCGAAGGTGAGCTAGTCGAAGGCGGAGTAGAAAGCCAAACCCATGCCATTTTCCGCCAAATGACGTCGCACTTAGGTCAACTCGGGCTGGGGCTAGAAGATGTGGTCAAGTGTTTGGTGATGATAGATGACATCGACCAATGGGGTCGCTTCAACCAGGTCTATACCACCTACTTTAGGCCCCCCTATCCTGCACGCAGCGCTTTCGGCGCAGATGGCTTAGCTCTTGGCGCTGCCTTGGAGCTTGAGTGCACCGCGGTAGCTCGCTAACTGTCGCTTGTGCTGCTGGGGTGAGAGTGCGCCGAGCCGACACTCGGCAGTGTTGCTAGGCGCCATCAGTGCGCTAATTGACTCCAGCGCGAAACCCATTTTGCTATTGAACCGGAACCTGTAGGGCAACCAAATTCTTCAGCAGGTCGCGACCGGCAGTGCGTGGATTCACATCTCTGTCGATTTTTGACACCTTGCCGTCGGCATCGATGTAGAAGGTCCAACGCTTGGAGTAGCCCATCGATGCAAGCACACCGTAGGCTTCGCTCACGCTCTTACTGTCGTCAGACAAAATCGGGAAGTTTGCGTTGTTTTGATCGGCAAATGCCTTATTCGTTGCCAAATCGTCGGTGCTGGCCATGAAAAACTGCACGTCGAAACGACGAACCTGCTTCTTGCTGTCACGCACCGATTTGCACTCAATTGTGCACCCGCCAGTAAATGCCTTGGGGAAAAAAGCCAGCACTACATGTTTACCGCGCAGGTCTGACAACTGATAGGTCTGACCATCGGATGCTTGCAAGGTCCAATTCGGGGCTTCGTCTCCTACGTCTAGCGATGCATGCGCTCCACTGACCATCATGAGTAGGCCAACGGCGAGCATGGATGTGATCTGATCTTTGATCTTCATAGTTCTCACCCTTTGTTCTTAATTTGTGTTCGTTGTCAGAGATCGTTGTCTGCGATGACAGCTTCTCATCGCCTTTTCGGCTTTCGTCTCAGCATACAAGACTACTGCCTGTATCGCTTGCCCGCCATGTTAGTTTGCTAATTTTTGATAGACAGTCACAGCGGCATCAGCCTCCTGCCGAGGAAGGATCGACCGGTTTCAGCCGAATTTTTTCCCGCAGCAGATCGGTCTCCGTTTGATCAAGCTCATTTTGTAAACGCAAAATTTCTGCCTGCAGCGCACGCCCCAGCTCCAGTGCCGCTTCCGGACCTGCAAGCTGGGCGACAAGCTCTGGTGCTGACAGTTCCTCTACCTCCACCCACAGCTGTTGTATTTGTTCTTGCAGCGCAGACAAATGCTGTTCTAAACGGCCGATATGCAGGAGTGGGGGTTCTTTTTCGGTCACTTTGTATTACTTCGCCCTTGGTATTTTTTCCTGTCATTGCTGGCTGCTGCACAAGTGGCGCAACGCCTCGAACAAATGGGTTGGACTGTATGACTAGGGCTGAAGCAGACCTTGCTCAGTTAACACTCTTCGCATGGTCTCCAAGCGCCGTCTGTTTCTACCCAGGTCTGAATAGCCGACTCTTGAAGCTGAACGCACAAACACACGATCGCCCCGCGCCTGCAGGTCGATATCGTCGACAAAACCTAGCAGACGACTTTTGGCTTCAACGCGCAGGACACGGTCACTGCGCTCAACGATATGGAATTCCTTTCGACTTCCCATATAGGTGGCGATGGCTGCAAGCAGAGGCTGGGCGGCCGTTAGACTACTGGCCTCGCCCGCGTCCGAGCTAACGAAGGGTGCAATGTACTTAGCGGCCTGAGGCGGCACATCACTGCTGACGCAGTTCGGCGATTGTGGGCAGGGTCTAAGTCGCAGATTTTCTTCGCTCATAGCCAACACTCCAACGCTTACACCAAGTAACGTAATACTGCTTGTCAGCAGGATAAATCGCCGCACCCGCATTGGGTAGTTGACCATGTGGCTGTCCTCAATCGCGTGGTTACGGATCAAGCCAATGCCCCTGTGCACTCGCCGCAAGGCTGCGCTAACACCACGGGCCGTGGCTATCAGCATAATCACTCACTCCGGGACAACAGTCTATTGGACCTCATCGTTTTGTTCGCTACAGGGTACGCCGCCCCAACACAAATCGGCGGCAAGGGAGCTCTCAAAGTTGCCATAAATCGGCCGGGTAATAGTGACGCGTAGGGTCCCGTCGGTAATGGCACCCTGTGCTGCAAGCACGATAGCGTCCGCTGCTGCATCTGCTGCCGAAGCCACAAAGGCTGGCCCGCCAGAGGGCGAGGCCGTCTCCGCGCCAGCGATATCTGCCTGCAGTGCGGCTACCCAATCAGCGGTTTCTAGACGTGCGGTACTCACCTCGGCGACCGTTGCGCCCCCGGCCAACAGCGTTTGCAGTCGCGCAAGTTCAGCGCGCACCCAGTTATTGGCTTGCCGGAAATGCACGTTGACCTTAGTACTATTAGCCGCCACAACATAGTTTTGATAGGCCGGAATAGCGAAGGTTGTCACGACGCTGATAATGGCAATGACGATCATTAGCTCGATCAGTGAGAATCCGCGCTGCAGGGCGCGCGGGGGTGATGCCAGATGTATCGGAGGCTGCATGGTCTCGCTCCTAGTTAGCGGTCAGTTGCGCCTAGCATGATGGAATCCAAGGCGGCTGGTGGTTGGCAAGGGCTTAGTTTGGTGTAAGCCATCGCCTAACTTAGTGGTAAGGGCTGCAGCTCTGGCCCGTGCGGAAAATCTTAGCCATGTAGAGCCGGGGCCTCGCACCGACTCCGCCGTTGACGCTGGTCTGACGAACCACACAGGCTATGGTGATGTCTTTGCGCCCTGCGCGGCTCACTGGCTTGACTGGTCAAAGAAACCGAATCCAAAAATGCAAGAAATCGACACTGTTTCGCAGCCTGCACACGATGCGCCGGTTGCCGCCTATGCAGACGCTTTGTTTACCCTCGCAGTACAGCAGCGAGCATCGGATATTCATCTCGAACCGCAACAACAAGGTCTAATAATCCGCCTGCGCGTCGATGGCCTACTGCATCGCGTGCCCAGCCCTGCGCAAGAGATTGCCCGCCGGTTATGCGCACGCATAAAGATCATGGCGGCCATGGATATCGCCGAACAGCGGCGGCCCCAGGACGGTCGCATATCGACTGTTGGCGATGGATTCCAACTGGACGCTCGAGTCAGTTCACTGCCCACGCTCTGGGGCGAGAAACTGGTGCTACGTTTGGTGCCCGCTAACAGTAGCCTGCTGACGCTTGATGCGCTTGGCTTAAACCAGACTCAGCATGCACAGTTGCTTGAGGCGCTATCCCAACCTCAGGGACTTATTCTGGTTACCGGACCCACAGGCAGCGGCAAAACGCAAACCTTGTACAGTGCCCTGCAGTGGCTCAACGCTGAACATCGCAACATTTCCACCGCAGAGGAGCCCATTGAAATACCGCTGACCGGTATCAATCAGGTCGCCATCAGACCGAGCATTGGTTTGGACTTTGCAGCAACCCTACGCGCCTTGCTGCGGCAGGACCCGGACGTGTTGATGGTTGGCGAAATCCGTGATGAAGCAACCGCGTCAATGGCAATGCGCGCTGCCCAAACCGGCCATCTGGTGTTGTCCACCCTGCATACCAACTCCGCCCGCGCAACGCTTTTGCGGCTTAACCAATTGGGGGTGAGCGCGCGTGATCTGACAGAATCTTTGACTCTGGTGCTAGCCCAGCGTCTGTTGCGGCGCTTGTGCGGAGCCTGCAAGAAAGCTTGCCGCGCTGCAACACCGCCAGGCGTGCAAATACAAAGCACCGGTTTTGAAGCCAACGAGGCAGGCTGCGAGCGCTGCTTAAACGGCTACTGCGGACGCTTGGGTGTGTTTGAACTAAGCTCTGGTCGGGGGTTGTTTGAACCGGCCTCAAAGCGCGGATCAGCAACCGAAACATTGCAGCAAGGGAGCACGCAAAGCCTGCGCGACAACGCTCTAACCTACCACCATAATGGTGACACCAGTCTCGCTGAGGTGGACCGAGTGCTGCCCAATACAAATGGGCAGAATGGCTAACTGCATCTCATGACTGACGAGGACGCTCATACACTGCACTTTCGCTGGCACGGGACAGATGCTCTCGGGCTGCCTCAACATGGCATGCTGCTGGCAACTTCTATTGACCATGCTGAAATCGAACTACGGGCGATGGGTATGAGGCCAGAGACCATTCGGCCTGCCAAAAATTCCAAAAGCAGCGCCATGCGGCTGATCCTGGGCCTTGCCGATAGCTATCAGTTGCGCTCGCAACAGACGCGGCTGCGGGGCTTGAGCGCACGCGACCTGACCCTATTCAGTCAACAGCTGGCAGGCCTGCTCGGTGCAGGCATACCGCTCGACGATGGCTTGGAAACTCTTGAACAAAGCAGTAAGCAGACACTGCGGCGCGTAATCCAAGCGTTACAGCGTAGTTTGCAAGGCGGCCTGAATTTTGCTGACGCCGTAGCCGCCCACCCGCAGATTTTCGACTCCTGTTATGTCAGTTTGATTCGTGCCGGCGAAGCCACAGGTGAATTTGCTTCAGCCCTCGATGTGTTAGCGGCAAATTATGAAAGGTCTGCGCAGCTGCGACGGCGCATTCGGCAAGCTTTATTCCAGCCTCTACTTATTCTGTGCACTGCCCTAGGCGCAGCGTGGATATTACTGGCCTTTGTGATGCCGGAGTTTGCGTCTATGTACCAACAGCAGCAACAGACTCTGCCCGAGCTCACTCGGTGGGTAATTGCTTTGTCCGAGCAACTACACGCTGCCAACAACCGGCTATTGTCCGGCATTGCCCTGTGCGCTGCGCTCGGCGCTTGGGTATATCACCGCTGCACGCCAGCAAGGATGCTAATACATCGTTTGTGGTTGACCTTGCCGCTGCTTGGCCCGCTGATTCAATACGCCAACGCCGGGCAAATGTGCCGCACTCTGGCAGCGTCAATCGGTGCAGGTGTACCGGTGTTGGAGGCCCTGCCGTTTGCGGCGGACGCCTGTCGTAATGAGGCATACCGCCGCGCTGTCACCGGCCTGGCAACCCAACTGCGCAACGGCACTTCGCTCGCTGATGCCCTGCAGGCCGACCCTTGCTTTTTGCATAGCTTGCCTAAATTGGTCCGCCTTGGCGAAAAGAGCGGCAAGCTTGACGACATGCTTGAGCAGGCCAATACGCTCTATGATAGGGGCCTGGAACAAGGCATCGAGCGACTACTGCCCCTACTAGAACCCATCCTTATGCTGTTGCTCGGGGTATTGGTTGGCGGGCTGATACTCGCCATGTATCTCCCTATTTTTTCCATGGGCGATTTGTTCCTTGACTAAGACGAAGACAGCTAGCCGACGGCTTTGTTATTGTTGCTGTTTTGGGGAGCGTCCATGTTAGTAGGTTTGACCGGCGGCATCGGCAGCGGCAAAAGCGCCGCAGCAGATCACTTTGGCTTGCTAGGTATTGACGTGGTGGACGCTGATTTGGCCAGCCGCGCGGTAGTGGAACCGGGTATGCCGGCGCTGCAAAAAATCAGCGCGCATTTTGGTCCTCAACTGCTGCTTGAAGATGGTTCCCTAGATCGAGCCAAGCTACGCGGCATCGTATTTGCCGCTGAAGCTGAGCGGAAATGGCTACAAAGTTCGCTGCATCCATTAATTGGCGAGTATTTGCGGGGGCAAATCGCCGCCAGTACCTCAGCCTATTGCCTATTAGTTAACCCACTGCTGTTAGAGTCAGGCCAAGGTCATTGGTGCGATGAAATTGTGGTGGTTGACGTTCCCGAGGAGATTCAGATTACTCGCACCATGGCCCGAGACGACAATTCGCGAAGTCAAGTAGAGGCCATTGTCGCCGCCCAATTGAGGCGTGAGGACCGTCTCGCCCAGGCTACTCGCACCATTAGCAATGACCAAGATCTCAGCCACCTGCATCATCAGGTTGTCGCCCTGCACAAAGCGTTTTTAGCAGCATGACAACAGCACGAATCGTCAAATGCCCGAGCTGCAACAAGGCCGTAAAGTGGACTGCTCAAAATAACAGTCGGCCATTCTGCTCGGAACGCTGCAAACTGATCGACCTGGGCAGTTGGGCGGCAGAAGAACACCGCATCGCGGATACCGCGCCGCCAGACTTCACCTGTGAAAATCCTGATACCGATGTGTAACCGCAAAGGGTGGGCGAACCTGGATCCTTGCCGCTAACTGCGATACTCGGCGTTGATACGCACATATTCGTACGAAAGATCCGTCGTCCAGACGGTTTGTGCTGCCTCGCCTCGGCCTAGATCGATTAGCACTTCAAACTCATCTCGCGCCAATACCTCAGACCCGGCCGCTTCACTGTAACTGGGTGATATGAGGCCGCCTGCGGCCACCTGTACGCCATCCAACCACAGGCTGACGCCAGATGCCTCTAAGTTGTCAACATTCGCTCGACCGATAGCCATACAAAACCGACCCCAGTTGGCGTCGCCAGCGAACAGTGCTGTTTTTACCAAGGGCGATTCTGCAACCGTATAGGCCACTTCAAGACATTCCTGCTCGTCGCGCCCACCGCCTACAGTCACTGTGACAAATTTCGTGGCACCCTCGCCGTCACGGACGATGGCTTGGGCGAGCAGCCGTGCCACCTCGAAAATTGCGCCACGCAGCAGCGCGTAGCGCGGGTCATCGGCGCTAACAATGGGCGACATATCGCTAACGCCCGTGGCAGCTAGCATAAAGCAATCGTTGGTTGAGGTATCGCCATCTACAGTGATGCGGTTAAAGCTGGCATTGGCGGCCTCAACCACCAACCGGTCGGTAAGTTCCCGGTGGATTTTCACATTGCATGCAATGTAGCCGAGCATGGTAGCCATATCGGGCTTGATCATGCCCGAACCCTTGGCCACGCCGGTTATCACGATGTCGGCACCGTCGATTTGTAAGTGCTTGCTAACTGCCTTAGCAACGGTATCTGTGGTCATTATGGCCTTGCTAAATGCCAGCCAGCGATCTTCATGCAGACCCTCGACCAAACGTGGAACCGCCGCATTAATTTTGGCGACATTGAGGCGCTCACCAATCACTCCGGTAGAAAAAGGTTGGACCGCTTCGCTTGGTACACCAACAGCACTGCCCACGGCGCCACAGATAGCCACGGCGTCTTGCCGTCCCGGCGCGCCGGTCGCAGCGTTCGCATTGCCGCTATTGATAATCCAAGCCCGTGCTCCTGCATGGCGCTCCTTGGCCAAATGGACCGGTGGCGCAGCAAATGCTGACTGGGTATACACGCCGCTCACCACCGTGCCGGGCACGAATACGGCCAGACCCAAATCGTCCCGATTATTATTTTTAATACCGGCGCTCGCCGCCGCCAGTTGCACGCCGGGCACCGCTAGTAGTGTTGTAGGCTCAGAAAGATTAACCGCCATCCATTACCTCTGGGCTAGGACGATGCACAGTGCAAGCGTGGCTGCGGCTTACAAGCGGCCATGACACTGCTTGTATTTTTTGCCCGAACCACATGGACATGGGTCGTTGCGTCCTACCTTGGGCTGTTCACGCACAAAGGTCTCAATCTTCGGCGTCGCTGCCCGCTGCTCGGCTGCGGGGGCGGCTGCCCGATCCGCTGCCGGATTTTCGGCTTGGCTGTGCTGAAAGTTCATTTTTTGCGCCGCTTGGGCGCGGCGTAAACGTTCTTGGGCTTCGATTTCCTCTGGGTTTTCGATCTGCATCCTCGACAACATACGTACTACGTCGAATTTGATGTTTTGCAACAGGTCTTGAAACAGCTCACAGGATTCGCGCTTAAACTCCTGCTTGGGTTGCTTTTGCGCATAGGCCCGCAGGTGAATACCTTGTCGCAGTTGGTCCATCGACGCCAAATGCTCTTTCCAGCGCTGATCGAGGATTTGCAGCATGATTTGCTTTTCAACCAAACGCATGTCGATGCCGGCCTCATCCCAGCGGCCTTCCTTTGCGGCGTACTCTTGCTCAATGTGGGCCAGCACCTTAGCGGCCAAGCCCTCTTCATCGAGATTTGTGTCCTCGTCTAGCCACTGGTTCAGTGTCTGCTGGCTGCCGAACTCATTTTGCAGCGACAGTTCCAGCCCGCCGATATCCCACTGTTCAATGAGGCTTTGCGGCGGGATGTGCTGGCTAACCAAGTCGTAGACTACTTCTTCGCGCAGACCTTCGACGGTTGCGCTGATATCACTGGAGTCCATCAACTCGCGGCGCTGTTGATAGATTACCTGCCGCTGATCGTTTGACACATCATCGTATTCGAGCAGGTTTTTCCGAATGTCGAAGTTATGCCCTTCTACTTTGCGCTGAGCGTTTTCGATGGACCGGTTAATCATCCGGTGCTCGATCGCCTCGCCGCTTTCGGCGTTCAGCTTGTGCATCATGTTACGGATAGACTCGGACACAAAGATGCGCATTAGGTTGTCATCTAGCGACAAATAAAATCGGCTAGAGCCCGGATCACCCTGCCTGCCGGAGCGGCCGCGCAGCTGATTGTCGATACGCCGGGATTCATGCCGCTCGGTACCAATAATATGCAGGCCACCCGCCTGCAGCACCGCGTCATGGCGCAGCTGCCAAGCCTCGGTAGCTGCAGCGATTTCACTCTCGCTGGCATTGGCCTGCTTCGCTAACTCTGCCTCAAGGTTTCCGCCCAATACAATGTCGGTACCGCGACCGGCCATATTTGTTGCAATGGTCACAGTACCCGACCGACCTGCGTCAGCCACTACGTCGGCCTCACGTTCGTGCTGCTTGGCGTTGAGTACGTTGTGCTCGACACCACGTTTGTTTAGCTCTGCTGACAGCAATTCAGAACTTTCGATTGAGGCGGTACCCACCAATACAGGCTGTCCACGCTCAATACAATCGGCGATATCCTCGACGATGGCGTCGTATTTCTCCGCCAGCGTGAGATACATAAGGTCGTTACGATCATCACGAATCATCGGTCGATGGGTTGGCACAACTAGCACGTCAAGGCCATAAATTTGCTTAAATTCAAAGGCTTCAGTATCTGCTGTACCGGTCATGCCGGAAAGTTTGTTGTACAGTCGAAAGTAGTTCTGAAAGGTAGTTGAGGCTAAGGTTTGGCTTTCGTTTTGAATCGCCATGCCTTCCTTGGCCTCCACCGCCTGATGAATGCCGTCGGACCAACGACGGCCCGGCATCGCGCGGCCGGTATGTTCGTCAACAATCACCACCTCGCCGCCGGAGATCATGTACTGGTCGTCACGTTTAAACAGCTTGTGCGCCTTCAGCGCGGCATGCACATGGTGCAATAAGTTCAAGTTGGCAGAGGAGTAGAGACTGTCTCCGGGCTGCAGCAGATTGAGCCGAATCAGCGTGTCCTCAACCTTTTGATGACCCAGTTCCGTCAACTCCACTTGGCGGTTCTTTTCATCCACCATGTAATCGCCGGTAGGCTCCACATCCGGTTCGCCGAACACACGAGGCGTGTCGTCGAAGGGCTGCTCTTCCAAGGTTGGGGGAATCTGATTAATGGTCTTGTACAACGCGGTGTTTTCTTCCGCCGCTCCGGAAATAATCAGCGGCGTGCGCGCCTCGTCGATTAAAATGGAATCGACTTCGTCGATGATGGCGAAAAACAGCTCGCCCTGCAGGCGATCCTCTGCGGTGAAAGCCATATTCGACCGTAGATAGTCGAAACCAAACTCGTTGTTGGTGCCGTAAATGACGTCGGCTTTGTAGGCCTCCATCTTTTCTGCCGCTGGCTGGCCGGATTGAATAATGCCGACGCTAAGACCAAGGGCTTCATAGATGGGTGCCATCCACTGGGCATCGCGCTTCGCCAGATAGTCATTCACCGTAACAACATGCACGCCACGCCCGGGTAGCGCGTTGAGATAGGCTGGCAGGGTCGCCATCAGCGTTTTACCTTCGCCGGTGCGCATCTCGGCAATACGCCCCTCGTGCAAGGCGATGCCGCCAATTAGCTGCACGTCGAAATGACGCATACCCTTCATGCGCTTGGCGGCTTCGCGCACTGCGGCAAAAGCTTCGGGCAATAAGGCGTCTAAATTTTCGCCGGTCTGCAGGCGTTCACGCAGGGATGCGGTATGCGCGACGAGGTCTGAGTGATCGGTAAATTGCGACTCAAGCTCGTTGATGCGCTGCACCAAACGTCCCATTCGTTTCAGTTCGCGGGAATTTTTCGTACCAAAAAGCCGAGCGAGAAAATTAGCCATAATTTAGGGTTTTGCGAAAATGGGCATTGTAGCGATAGCGACGCCAGATCTATACCAAAGCGTCGATTGATTTTAAAACAGCTTCGTTAGCCCTTGAGCTTCGTGATTTTCAGTGCGGGCGTAACCGCGGACCCAAAAGTGTTAGCGAGCGCTTACGTACCTTGCAGGATCCACCGCTTTGCCGGATTTGATCACTTCGAAGTGCACATGCGGGCCGGTAGAACGGCCACTGCTACCCATGAGCCCAATAACATCGCCGCGTTTGACGCTCTGTCCGGCATGCACTAGAAGTTCTTCGTGATGCCCGTAGCGGGTCAGAGTATCTTCGCCATGGCTGATTTCTATTAAGTTGCCGTAGCCGTCGCGCTTACCGGCGAACACCACAATCCCGTTAGCTACTGCAATCACTTCAGAGCCTCTTGCACCGGCAAAGTCCATGCCGTCATGCCACGCTTTCTTGCCAGAAATAGGGTCGACTCGCTGACCAAAGGGCGACGACATCCAACCTTTGACAATTGGCGCTCCTTGGGGCCTGGCACCCTGCTCTGTGTATGCGCCGAGCAGAACCTGATCGAGGATACTGAGTTCGGTATCACGCCGTTTTAAACGCTCTGCCAGCATACCGAGTTGGGCATCAAGGTTATCAATGGGCAGCACTGCCGCTTCCTGACTCAGCGGGCCGCCTTGCGAAACTGGCGCATTAAAGTCGAACTCGTCCAGCGGCAGACCTGAGGATTCGTGCATGTATGAGGCTAGGGCTTCCATCCTCCAGAGCCGTGATTGCATCTCGGCTATTTGCCGCCCCACCGCTTGGCGGCGGGCGATCGACTGCGAGCGTAGCTCTTCAACAACGGCGTCTTGCTCATTGAGTTTGCTGCGCCAGTTGTCGATTACCTCAGCATCAACAAAGTCCGATTGCCGCAGCATAAATCCTGAAGCCACCAAGCCCACGCAAGACACCACTACTGCCAAAGCCAAAATCTTGACTTTCCAAGCCGGCAAGGCGAGTTGCCGAGACTCACCGTTTTCGTTGATTAAGAGTAGATCCATGGAGATTTGGGGCCAGCAGTTAGTTCACGCGACACAACATAGCAAAATGTCGCGCCCGTACAAAATTTTGCATATGGCCTGTCAGCGATCAGCGGTCTATTGTTGGCGTGTTGAATTTCTCTTTTAATAGCGCAAACGAGTTGAAATGCGGGTTTGACGCCCGACGAAGAATGGCAGGGTGCAGCCGATGGGCACGAAAAATGTTGAACACCTTCTGCGCGAGGGCAGCGGTTTCTCACCACTGCAAAAGCTTTTGCGCCATAACGCCAATCAGCGCGCCTGGACAGACCAGCTTAGGGCCGTGTTAGACGACGGCCTGAAATATCAGGTCGCTGTCAGCGACATCAAGGGCCGTCGTCTTGTCGTCAACTGCCGCAGCGCAGGAGTGGCAACCAAGCTGAGGTTTATCGCCCCAGACCTTATCGCCAAGCTCACCACTCTTGCGGCGTTTTGCCGCATCGAAGAAATCGTATTTAACGTTTTAAGCTCGCCTGACCGACCAACTAGTCGGCGATAGCAGCCTCCCTCGCATAAGCGTCAGGCACTGCCCGGGCCTCATCGAAAGTCACGATTTCATAGTGGTCAGTTGCGTTTAATAAGGCCCGAATAAGCTGGTTGTTCAGACCGTGTCCAGACTTGTGCCCGTGAAAGCTGCCAAGCACACTAAAGCCAAGCAAATACAGATCGCCGATGGCGTCGAGTATTTTGTGTTTCACAAATTCATCCCGCGCACGCAAGCCGTGCTCGTTGAGGATTTTCGAGTCGTCGACGACTACGGCGTTATCTAGGCTGCCACCTTGGGCTAGGTTCAGGTCACGCAGTTTTTCAAAATCTGCGAGAAAGCCAAACGTACGCGCCCGACTGACTTCTTTAACAAAGCTCGTGGTCGAGAATTCCACGCAGGCTGTGTGCGCGTGAGCATCAAAAACCGGGTGGTCATACTCTAGAGTGTAGCTGAGTTTGAACCCCTCGTACGGTTCCAGCGCAGCGCTGGCATCACCATCACTGACGCTCAGCGGGCGCAGCATGCGTAAAAATTTTTTCGCCGCTGATTGGGGTTTGACTCCAGCGGCTTGCAGCAGAAATACAAATGGCGCTGCACTACCGTCCATAATGGGCAACTCGCCGCCGTCCACT
>JAACDW010000152.1 GCA_009936775.1 Pseudomonadota bacterium | reverse complement strand
GGGTTCCACCCATTCGCCGGTAATGGTTTCTTGGGTATCTGATAGCGCCACTTCACCCTCAGGTAGTGCGGCCAGAAAAAATCGCGTATCAAAGCGTCGTGGCACCGCCGGTGGCGTCAGCCAATGACTGAAATACACCAGTCGGTCGGTGGCCATGGTCAGCCCGTGGCTGTCGAGCAGGTCATGCCATGTCAGCTGATGTTCCAGCAGGCGCTGGCGGTCAAGTCGCAAGCGCTCACGCTGGGCAGTAGGTATGCCGATGGCGCCGCTTGCATCCCGCGCCAGCAGTACTCCGCACTCCTCGAAACACTCCCGGGCCACCGCTACCCAGTAACGCAGCCCACCCTCGTGAATACCAAGCCGCATGCTGGCTTCGCTGTCGCGTAGCTGCGGGCATAGTTCTGGCTGCCAGTCCGATGCCTCGACCTTGCCGCCGGGAAACACATGTAAATCAGGGAAATCGCCGCGCCCCGGGCGTTTCATCATAAACACTTCAATGGCGGGCTGAGATGCATCAGGTTTGTCCCGGACAATCATTACCGTCGCCGCAAGGCGAATATTTTCTCTCTGTAAGGGTTCCAAACGCGCTCCTCATTTGTCGCCACTTAGGACGCCACCCGAAGCCATAGTATGGCCGCTGACGCGATATGGCTCATACTTTTATTTCGCGGCTTATGCCATTTGCTACTGCGGCGGACTGACCCTGCGCTCGAGCGCGGCGAAAGCTATTTCGACCAAAATCGCCAGCACCGCGGCGGGTATGGCGCCACGTAAAATCATATCGGTGTCGTTTAACGACAGCCCAACAACAATTGGCTCTCCAAGGCCACCTGCGCCAATAAAGGCGGCCAAGGTAGCCGTACCGATGCTGATTACCGCCGCCGTGCGTATACCAGCAAAGATCGCTGGCGTTGCCAAGGGCAAGCGCAGATAACGCAATTGCTCCCACGGCCCTAAACCCAAGGCCATGGAAACCTTAACCAAGGTCGGGTCGGTATTGGCTAGGGCAGTAATGGCATTTCGCACAATGGGCAGCAGCGAGTATAGGAACAGCGCAATAATCGCCGGCACAAAACCAATGCCAAACACGGGAATCATTAGCGCCAGTAGGGCTAACGAGGGCACCGTTTGCATTAGGCCACAAAAGTAAACCAGCCCTGCGGCCCATCGCCGGCTTCGATACACCAGTAAGCTTAGACTCAAACCTATGGCAATTGCCGCCAACAAAGCGCTGCCCGTAAGCTGCAGGTGGCGCAAAAAGTGCCCCCATAGTTCGACGACCCATGCCTGCTGACTCCAAGCTGTCTGCTCTTCCACGCGCCGCAGGTCCGCCACACCCAACCGCGCCGAGTTGTCAGCAATGAACTCAGCGGCCACCTCGGCAAAGCCCAACCCTTGTAGTGCCACCTTGGCGTTGAACGCCTGCACCTGAGATTCATTGAGCATGTTATGCAGACCCGCCAAGGCGCTGCGCAGCTCCGCCGAGGCATTATCCTGCACTAAGGTGGCGGCCCGATACTCAGGGAAATAGCCTAAATCGTCCTGCAAAATTCTTAGCCGATAGCGCTGTAACTCGCCGTCGGTACTGTAAGCGTCTGTGACATCGATGGCTTGGTCATCCATCGCCGGATAAGCAAGCGCATGTTCAATGCCGGTCACCGCCTGGTTCAGGCCATAGCGTTGAGCAAGACCCGGCCACCCGTCCTCGCGCTGCAAAAACTCATGACTAAAGGCGAAGGTCAGTTGGGTGCCCCGCAAATCGCCAATACGCTCCAGCCCGAGGGCCGCCGCCTGTGCGTCACGCACTACGACAGCGTAGGTATTATTGAAGCCGTACTCGGACAACAACTCGAGGCCATCGGCCTGCAGCGCCTGATTGATCTGTTGCCGAGTCGGATTGCCGGGTAAATTCAGCACCGCTTGGCTGAGGGTGCCGGTGTATTCGGGATACAAATCGATTTCGCCATTTTTCAGTGCCTCGTAGCAAATCAATGTGCCACCCAAGCCGAACTGGCGCCTTACCACGTAGTCCTGCGCCTCCAGCACTTGGGCCGCAATTTCCGCCAGCAAGTAGCTTTCACCAAAGTTTTTACTGCCCACAACCACGGCGCGGCTTTCTTGACTGCTCTGCCCCGCATGCACACCAGTCCAGTAAAGCAAAAAACACAGCAACCAAAGTCCCTTACTCATGATAGCTGACTCTCAATTAAACGCTCGGCATAGGGGCTTGCCGGATGCGCCAATACCTGCGCTGGTGTGCCGCTTTGTACTACTTCGCCTGCATCGAGTATGACCATGAATTGAGCCAGACGTTTAGCTTCGCGCAGATCGTGCGTCACCAACACAGTAGTTGCCGGTGTTGTCTCTCGGACCTGTTCAAAACTTTCGTAAAGGCCCAAACGAGTGATGGGGTCTACTGCGGAAAACGGTTCGTCGAGTAACAGTATGGGTGGTTGCAGCATCAGCGCACGGCAGATGCCTAAACGCTGCTGCTGCCCGCCAGAAAGCTGACGCGGTAGACGTGTCGCCACATCGGCAGCTAAGCCAACCGCCCGCAACAACTCATCAAAGCGCGCCTGCATGCGCGGCTCGGTCCAGCCGTCGAGTCGCGCTACCAAGGTAACATTCTGCTGGGCAGTTAAGTGTGGAAACAAACCGGCACCCTGCACCGCGTAGCCAATACCTCGGCGAAACGCCTCTAAACCCTGTGTAGGCACTTGCTGCCCAAAAACTTCAATGCCACCCGTATCAGGCTTTTCTAAGCCGTTAATCATTTGCAGCAAGGTGGTTTTACCGCTGCCACTGGTGCCGACAATGGCGGTGGTTTGATGCTTGGGCAAACTCAGTGTCAGGCCGCGAAACACCTCTAAGCTGCCAAAAGACTTAACAACATCATTAAAGGCGACGGCCACATCGGGCTGTTGTTTTTCTGCTAACAAGGGCTAGGCCAACCCGTACTTGCTTTTCAGTTCGGCACCATATTGGCCTAACTCACCGAGAATGCGCTGTTTGTCGTCACTGAGATTCTCTGCCGTGAGCTCAGCCAAACGCTGGTCAAAGTCGGCCAGGTTGAGCCAGTCACCCTTGCCCACAAGTTTGCCTTTGACGTACTCATGCCATGCGGCACGTTCATCCGCGGACATCAGGTGCGCAAAGGACCGCGCTTTCATGCGCGCTGCAAGGGTTGGCAAGCGACCATCGCGGAAGTCCATGGTCGCAAAACCGCCAGCGGCAATCTCGCGATACAGGTGCTTAGCCCTGGCCTTGTCTTCATCCTGCAAAAACGCACCGTAAAGTGCGGCGTCTGGATCAGGTTCCGGCGGCGGACCCTCTTGAACATAGGCGCGGCGTATCTTTTGTGCCAGCGCGGGTTGTTTTAGCCGCCGCCAGCGCTCTCTGATCTCGCGCTTGGACAGCCCCAGCGTTTGCAAATTTTCCTCGGTTAACACCTCAAAGGGGGCTACGAAGGGACTGCGATTCACTTTGACTTCGCGCAGCGGCGCCCGCGTTTGACCCTTGGGCACGTACAGCTTGCTGCGTATTTCGTCTTCAGACCAGTCGAGCAGGCATTCGACATCTTGACCAAGATCTGCCACTACGACCGAATTGGTATTGCTGGGGTGGCGGGTCAGAGAAACGATCGGCGCGACGTTGTAGCGCTCCTTGCCGTACATAGCCGAGACATGCGCGCAGAGCCGCGTGCCGAAAGGCTCCAGCAATGGCTTTACATTCTTTTTCTGCCGCAGACTGTAGTAATACTCGAAAAGCTTGGGTTGCTTATTTTTGAGCAGCCGCGCCATACCGATGGTGGCGTGCACATCGGACATGGCGTCATGCGCCTGCCCATGATCGATGCCATTGGCCTTGGTCAGTTGTTCTAGCTTGTACACGGCTTCGCCGTCCGCATTGGTTGGCCACTCGATGCCGTCGCGGCGCAGTACTCCTGCCGCACGTACCAAGTCGACCATATCCCAGCGCGTATTGCCGTCGCGGTACTCCCGCGCATAGGGATCCTGCAGATGCCGGTACAGGACGTAGCGAATGAATTCATCGTCAAAGCGCAGCGAGTTATAGCCCAGGGCACAGGTGCCTGGTACGGTAAATTCCTGCATGATTTTTTCTAAGGCCTGAAACTCACTGATGCCCGCGCCAGCCAGTTTCGACGGTGTGATGCCGGTCACTAAGGAGGCATCTGGGTTGGGAAGCACATCGTCGGGTAAGCGCACAAAGAAACACAGTTCTTCGCCAATGGGGTTTAAATCCAAATCTGTGCGGATACCAGCGAACTGAACAATACGATCCCATTTGGGGTTAGTTCCCGTGGTCTCAAGATCGTACCAATAGAAAGTGTCCGCCATGTTCGCTACCCTCACCAGCAATGCTAAAACCATACCCTAATCCGCGCGCGCTAGCCTTGTACTTAGGCCCGCTGATCGCGCTATCTGCGTTTTTTGCGCTGTGGCAGGGGGGTGGCAACTATGCAGCAGCGGTCACCCTGGGGGTTACAACTTGGGTGGTCATTTGGTGGATTTTTGAACCCATCGCCATACCCGCAACCTCGCTGCTGCCCATGGCCCTGCTGCCGCTGTTCGGCATTATCTCGCCGAAAGAACTTGGCGCAGCCTATGGTAACCCGCTGGTACTACTGATGATGGGCGGCTTTTTGCTTGCCTCGGCACTTGAGCGCAGCGGTGCACACCGACGCATTGCCCTGTATCTGGTGCGCGCATTCGGCGGCAACAACTCGCGGCGTCTGGTTTTTGGCTTCATGTGTGCCAGTGCCTTTTTGAGCATGTGGATCTCCAATACCTCTACGACCTTGATGCTGTTACCTGTTGCCCTTGCCGCCCTAGAAAAATCTGAGGACCCGCATTTGGCTGGGCCCTTGTTGCTGGGCATCGCTTACGCCGCCAGCATCGGTGGCATTGGCACGCCCATTGGCACACCACCCAACATGGTGTTTATGGGTGTCTATACCGAAGTTACCGGGTCCGCTATCGCTTTCGGCCAGTGGATGCTCTGGGCTTTGCCCGTGGTGCTGATATTGCTGCCCGTTGCCGGCTTTTGGATTACCCGAGGCGTATCCAAACAGGGTGGCGTGGCGTTGCCGGAAAGCGGCGAGTGGAGCAGTGGAGAACGTCGAGTGCTGACGGTTTTTTCTATCACTGCTGCACTTTGGGTCACCCGCAAAGGACCTTGGGGCGGTTGGAGCGAATGGGTAGGCCTGCCCTACGCCAATGACGCCATGATCGCCTTTTTGGCGGTGGTGGCTCTGTTTGTTATTCCAAGTGGCGAGACTCGCGGCGACGGTGAACCCGAGCGCCTACTCGATTGGCAGACTGCCGAGCGCATTCCTTGGGGCATGCTGCTGCTATTTGGTGCGGGCATTACGATTGCTACTGGTTTCACCAACTCAGGGCTGAGCACGAGTATTGGGCAGTCCGTAGAGCAACTGTCGACACTGCCCCTGCTGCTAATGATCGCCACTATTTGTCTGGCGGTAACCTTTCTTACCGAAGTCACCAGCAATATGGCCACCACTACGCTGTTAATGCCCATCTTAGCCGCCGCGGCCATGGGCGCAGGCACGGATCCGGCGCTGTTTATGATACCCGCGGCTATGAGCGCCTCATGCGCCTTTATGCTGCCCGTAGCAACACCACCGAATGTGATTACCTTCGCCACCGGTCGCTTCTCCATTCAGACCATGGTGCGCGAGGGTGTGGTGCTGAACTTGGTTGGCGTCGTCGTGATCAGTGCTGCAGGAGTGCTATTGCTCGGCAATCTTTGACGACTGCATCAAAGAAGTGTCATTGCGATGCTTGCTGGTAAAAACGGCTGGTGCCAACATGCACCAATCGTTTTTTGAGTCGTTGATCATGCATGTTGTAAAGGGCATTTTGGCCTGCCTTTCGATCACAGTCGCCACTCTGGCCGTTTGCGCCGTGCTGTTTATCTGGGTGATCGAGCGCTTTGTTGTTAGCGCCAAACGCAAGCAAGCAGTCAGCCAGCGCATGGACCGTATTATCATATGGTGGACTAGTGCCAATCGCTGGATGATAAAACGCCTGAATCTTGTCACGCCTGAGATCACTTGGCATGCGCGCGAGCAGTTGTCGCCCCAGCATTGGTATTTGGTGATATGCAACCACCAGACTTGGGCAGACATCTTGCTGCTGCAAACCTATCTGCTCGACGACATTCCGCCACTAAAGTTTTTTACCAAGTCCCAGCTCATTTGGCTGCCCTTTGTTGGTCTCGCCATGTATGTCCTAGGTTTTCCTTACGTGAAGCGGGTTAGCCGTGAGCAGATCAAGAAAAATCCGCGACTGCGCAACGCCGACAAAGACAATGTGATGAAGGCCTGCGAAGGGTTCAAAAACCACCCAACGAGCATTTTGAATTTTGTCGAAGGCACCCGCCACACCGCAGAAAAACATCAGCGCAGCGGTGGCGGTTTCCAACACCTGCTGAAACCCAAGCCCGGTGGCATCAACTACATACTCGATGGCATGGCTTCTGACCTCAACGGCTTAGTCGACGTTACGTTGGTTTATCCAGAGGGTGTGCCTACCTTTTGGCACTTTCTGCAGGGCAAATGCCCGCGCGTGATAATCGACACGCAGCTGCGCCAGTTACCCGAATTTGCCCACTCGCCAGAGGACGAAACTCTGCGTAAAACGCAAATTGCCCAATGGGTGCAGGGAATCTGGGAAGAAAAGGACGCGTTCATTACCGACACGCTACGCCGTACTACTGGCTAACGGCTGCCGGCGTTGGGTTCGATAAACTGG
>JAACDW010000151.1 GCA_009936775.1 Pseudomonadota bacterium | reverse complement strand
GCTTGCTGCTGTTCTGTTAGCTGATGTTGAGCTGTCACAGGCAATCCCCTCTCTGCTGGTCGGGCCAAACCTCTGGGCTAGAGGCGCCCACACTTTGATCGCGCTGCGACAGGTTAGCAGCGCCGATCGCGCCGAACGATACCCCAGCCGGAAATTTTTTTTGCCAAAATTGCGCACTGCTAAGGTATTGAGTTTTATAGATTTTCACATATTGAAACAATTTTACTCAGTTTCACCGCTTTTCTTAGGGCAAAACTTCTGTATTCTTGCAACCCTCACCAGCCGAAGCTGTACATGTATACAGTGATTTTACTCGGCAGGGTCATTGCTTTGATGCAATGTCGGCTCGGCTGGTTGAGACCACCACGCTTCTTTTCCCTCCCCTACCCAGCCCTAAAGCGCGGGAAATGCGGGCAACTCATTCCGCCACGGATAACTGGCGTCAGCCACCGCCAAGAATTCTGGATTGAGCAAACTGTCCTTGGTGTTATAGGGCAACTCACTGCCGTCGGGCCGATAGACTCCACCGCCAGCAGCCACCAGCACCGCTTGCGCCGCACCAATATCCCATTCACTCGTTGGCCCCAAGCGCGGATAGATATCCGCTCCACCTTCGGCGAGCACGCAAAGCTTCAAAGAGCTACCCACGGGTGTGCGCCGGCAACCGGCAAAGCGTTGCTCCAGCTCGGCCAAATAGGCCTCTAGGCGGTCACCGCCGTGGTTACGACTGGCCACTACTCTAAGCGGCCCATTGCGCTCGTTGGCAGGTTGGCCAGCCAATAACCGAGGCGCGCCGCCATCTAGCACATAGGCGCGTTTGTGTGGCTCGTGCTGCCGTACGTCACCGACATATACCTTCTGCTGCACCGGCACCCCGACTATGCCGAAGACCGGTTCATGACCGTCAATCAACGCGATATTGACGGTGAACTCACCATTACGATTGACGAACTCCTTGGTGCCATCGAGTGGGTCCACCAACCAATAACGCGACCATTGAGCGCGTTCAGCGAACGCTGGCGGCGCGGATTCTTCGGAAATAATGGGAATTTGCGGTGTTAGGGCCTCTAGGCCTGCAACGATCACCCGATGGGCAGCAAGATCTGCCTGCGTAAGCGGTGACTCGTCGTTTTTCGTTTGTACCTCGAAATTGGTGTTATAAATCTCAAGAATTGCCGCCCCTGCCGCCTCGACGATGACAACGAGCTGATCGACCCAATCTTGGGAAATCGCTTCAGACATTGGTGCTCCTTATTTGATGGCGCAAATAGGCCATTGGGTTGTCGTTTAGTGTTGTTTTAGGGCTTAGCTGCTGCCACCCATGCGCTGCCGAAGTTGCGGCAAACACAGGGTCAACGCGGCAATCGCCCGAGCCTCGTAAAACTCTTCGTGGGTGAGCAACTCCTCAATTTTTGCCAGTGGCCACAACACCAGTTCCGGTGGTTCTGGCTCATCACCGGGAATCTCGTGAGGGTAAAGATCACTGGCCATCAGCACATTTATGGTAAACCCCATATGCCCCGGAGCAATGCTTAGGCGTTTTACGAAGCGAACATCGCGGGCACCGAATCCGGCCTCTTCGGCAAGCTCGCGGGCCGCCGCAGCTTGCAGCGTCTCATTTACCTCAGCCGCACCCTTGGGCAGCGTTAATTGGAATTCGTGGAAGCCTGCTGCGTATTCGCGAATCAGCAGCAGTTCTTCTTTATCATTCACCGCAACGACAATAACCCCTTGTTCACCAACGGCAGGCAACCGCTCGTAGACACGCTCGACACCGTTGCTAAAGGTCAGATGCATGGCTTCTATGGTGAAAAATCGGCTTCGTGCGAGCACCTGCGTTTTGCGAATGGTCGGTAAGGGCATAGGAATTTAAACTCTCGTCGCCTTGGGTTGCGGGTAATATGGACATCCGGCGCCCGCACAGTGGGTTTCGGTGGACACTGCGATGCCGCCGTGTCGCCAATGCAGCACCACTGTAGCAACATGGACCAAAGAATGAACGCATCGCTGATTCCCTGGCAAGACATAGATACCGTGCTTTTCGATATGGACGGCACGCTACTGGATCTGAACTACGACAATCAAGTGTTCAGCCAGTTACTGCCAACAGCCTACGCACGTAAACATGGACTCAGCAAGGAGGATGCGCAGACCCAGCTGCACAGCCATATGATGCAAATTCTGGGCAGCATGGACTTCTATCGCTTTGCCTACTGGGACCAATTTACTGGTCTGGATATGGCAGCCCTGCATCGTCAGGCAGCGCCGTTAATTTGTTTTTTACCCGGAGCAGAGCACTTTTTGGAGCAAGTAGCAGTAAGCGGCAGGCGCGCCCTGATCGTCACCAACGCAGACCGCCAATCCTTTGTTATTAAGGATGCCGAGCTGCGGCTAACGACCAAAGTCGAAAGCGTGATTTGCAGCCATGATTTCGACACCCCCAAGGAAGAGCCTGAATTCTGGCAAACACTGGTCGCTAAGATGAGCATTGATCCAGCGCGCACGCTGTTCATCGATGATACGCCCAGAGTGCTCGACGCCGCGAAAAATTTCGGCATTGGCCATACGTTGGCGGTAGCGCAGCCGGATACGCAAAAGCCAGCACGGCAAGGCCTTGGGCATAACGCCTTTAGCCACTACGACGAATTGTTAGTGGGTCTTGTATGAACAGTGTGCGCATTGATCGTTGGCTGTGGGCAGCACGTTTTTTCAAAACGCGCTCGCTGGCAAAAACAGCGGTTGAAGGCGGTAAAGTCCACCTCGAAGGCAAACGCGTAAAACCGTCCAAAGAACTCAGACTCGCACAAACGCTGGAAATTCGCCGTGGTGACACGGTACAAACAATAGTCGTAAAAGACCTGTCGGATAAACGCGGCCCAGCCGCTGCAGCCCAAACGCTTTATGAAGAAACAATCGAGAGCATCGAACTGCGAGAAACGCGCCGCAGCGCCCGCCGCATGGAGCGCGCGGGGCTCAGTATACCGAGCGGCAAACCAGACAAAAAAGACCGCCGTGCGCTGGCGCAGTTACGCGACCTTGACCAACACTGGCAGCAAACCAGTGACGACTAAAACCGCCGGAACTTAGTATGGACACTCTGCATCGCTTCAGCTTCAGCAACCTGCCTATTCGCGGCCAATGGGTGCGTTTGCACGCAACGTTGCGAGCAGCCGGTCAATACCGCGCTTACCCCGCCGCAGTCAGCAGTCTACTCGGGCAAATGCTCGCCACTGTCGCCATGGTGGCTGACAACCTGAAATTTTCCGGTGCTGTGGCCATGCAATCCCGCGGCAATGGTGCGCTGCGCCGCTCCTTGGCCGAGTGCCGCAACCACACACAACTGCGCGGTGTCATGCATCTGACCGACGACGCCAGCTTTCCAGCAAGCAGGCAGAACATCGACGCATGGCTTGGAGAGGGTCAACTTGCGCTGACCTTGCTACCCGATGAAGAAACCGGCATGCAGCCTTACCAAGGCCTTATCGCGCTGCAAAATCAGCAGCTGGGCAAGTGCTTAGAAGAGTATTTTGAACGCTCTGAGCAACTGCAAACGCGGCTGCATTTCGCTTGCGATACGCACCAAGCCGATCAGGTCGTAACCGGATTGCTACTGCAGCGCCTGCCCAATCACCCCAATGCCTCCGAGGCGGAATGCGACGCCGCAGAGGACGCCTGGGAAACTTTGATCGCCCTTGCCGCTACCGTAACGGAAACAGAGTTGGCGCAACTTGCGGTGCAAACTCTACTGCAGCGGTTGTTTCATGAGTACCCTTGCGTGCTGCAGCCTGCGAAGCAGCTTGAATACGCATGCACCTGCAGCACCGAGCGCACTGACAGCACTCTGATGTTGTTGGGCAGGGAGGATTTAGCGGCCCTGCTCAAGGAGCAAGGTGAAATCAGCGTAGACTGTGAATTCTGTGGTAACCGCTATCTTTACGATGCACCGGCGGTCGATCGGCTGATGCTGCGTTTACAACAACGAGACAACCTGCAGGGCGACCGGCCGCTGCATTAGGCACAACGCCGCTGCATTAGGCACAACGCCGCTG
>JAACDW010000150.1 GCA_009936775.1 Pseudomonadota bacterium | reverse complement strand
GAGCCTAGGAGCCTAGGAGCATAGGCGCGCTGGCCTGCCTAAAAGGCGAGCCTGCTGCGCTGCCGCCGCCACCACCGCATTGGCATTGCAGGCCTATGCGACAGGCAGCTTGACCCGGGCTGTGCCAAAAACTCGCGTTTCGTCCTTGGTGTTTTTTACCGTCATATCGAGCTCGACAATACCTTCGTCCTCGTCAATATCGGTGACTACGGCGCTGATGATGGCTGGTGTGTCCGCCAGCATCGGTGCGCGAAAGACGGTATCGACATGCTCCACCTCGCCAACGGGTGCCCATTGATGAATGGCGCTGGTGAGGAAGCCCATGCCCATAATTCCCGGCACTAAGGCACCAGGAAACCCTTCCTTGCGTGCCCCTTCGTGACTCTCAAAACGCGCACCGCCCCAGCCAACAGCTCGAGCAAAGGCACCCACATTGGCAAGTGAGGTATCCGGTTCAAAGACCGGGAGTTCTGTGCCAAATTCAACGTCGTGTATTGTCGCTATGCTCATGTGTCTGGCTTCTCCCGAACTACTAATCTGGAATCGATGTTGGCTAAGTGCGTGTTGTCATCGTCAAACAGTTCCGTTCGAACGACGATAAAGATCATGCGACCGGAGCGGCCTTTTTTGTCATAAATGTCGTGCAAATGGGCTTTAACCGTGAGCGGTACCTCGGCGCGTACCGGCGCAAAGCGCTCGACCGCCTTGCCGCCATCCATCGGAATACCGCCTAAGGATGGGAAGTCGATGGGTAGGTGGCGGCCAGAAGAGATACTGCATAGGTAGGCAGGTGTGGCCTGAAAATCCGCATGCGTAGGATCAACAAACTCGGCGCGACCTTCGCCTGACGCCGTGGCTGCAGTCACTAAGTTGTCGGTTTCAATTTGTAGATCGCGGCTGGCAAATTCTGTGTTTAAGAATCCGCCCTTGAGTTGCTCAAGATCAACCATGGCTTTGCGTCCTCTGCCTAAGCGTGAAGCGGCAGATCATACGGAGCGCAGGTGGCTCTTGCCAATACCCTGATTTGTGGCAGTGCCAAGTTGACGGTTGGCGCAGGTCTGGGCTGAGCACTACAATGCATTTTTACACTCGACGGGAGAGCAAGATGGGTCCATTAGCTGGATTGCGTGTGGTTGAACTTCAGGGCATTGGGCCGGGACCGTTTTGCGGCATGATGCTGGCAGATATGGGCGCGGAGCTGATTCGAGTGGATCGGTCGGCTTCCAAGGGCAAAGACGCCAACAAGTACGATGTGTTAGCTCGCGGTCGCAAAAGTATTGCCGTAGACCTGAAAAGCCCGGCGGGTGTAGAGACCGTGATGAAACTGGTTGAGAGTGCTGATGTGCTGATAGAAGGGTTTCGTCCTGGTGTTACCGAGCGATTGGGCCTTGGTCCCGATGCATGCTTGGCCAGAAACCCAAGACTCGTCTATGGCCGCATGACCGGCTGGGGCCAGTATGGGTCCATGGCCCGCTCGGCGGGCCATGACATTAACTACATTTCGCTCTCTGGCGTACTGCACGGTATTGGCGAGCCTGACAGCAAGCCCACGCCGCCGCTAAACTTGGTTGGCGACTTTGGCGGCGGCGGCATGATGCTCGCTTTTGGTGTGATGGCGGCGCTCTACGAGCGCGGTCAGTCCGGCGAGGGTCAAGTGATTGATGCGGCGATGACCGATGGTTCAGCACTGCTTATGAACTCTATATATGGGCTCATGGGGCAGGGTGTCTGGCATCACCAGCGCGGCAGCAATCTGCTGGATGGCGGTGCACATTTCTACGGCACCTATGCAACAAAGGACGGTAAGTACGTTTCTATTGGCTCTATCGAGCCGCAGTTTTATGCCTTGCTGCTGGAGAAGACTGGTTTGGCCGATGACCCAGAGCTACCGCGTCAGATGTCGCGGCAGGATTGGCCTGCTCTGAAGGAAAAGTTCGCGGCCATTATGGCCAGTAAAACTCGAGACGAGTGGGATGCCATCATGCTGGGAACCGACATTTGTTATGCGCCAATTTTGAATCTTGATGAGGCTGCCGAGCACTCGCATAACAAGGAGCGCGGTACCTTGGTGCATGCCAACGGCGTGTTGCAGGCAGCCCCGGCGCCGCGCTTTTCGCGTACAGAGCCGCAGATGCCCGGCCCCGTCGCTGTGCCGGGTGATCACAGTCGGGAGATTCTGGCTAGCTTGGGAATGAGCGAATCTGATATTGACGCACTGTTCGAGTCAGGTGCGGTCGCCTAGCTCGCGGCTAATATCTTCGTTGATGAGGCGCTGGGCGGTGAGGTAGTCGAGGCTCTGCTCGGCTGCCAATTGCACAATGTCGTCGTGCTCGACCTTAAAGCGTTGCAGCCCATTGGGAGCAGTGGTGATCTTCACGTTTACCTCGCCCATGCGGGTTGTCACTCTTTGCAGCACTCGGGGCAGTACACGCTTGGCAAAGGGCAGTATGCGCAGGCCAATACTCGTTGAGTGGTTAAGCAGTGTATCGCTGACGCGCTTGAGATGTTCGTCGTCGCAGAGCGCGGTGATACGCTGAGCCGGGCGCTGTTTTTTCATCATGATTGGTTGGGTAAAAACGTCTACCGCACCCGCGTCAAACAGCGCTTGCTGCAGTGGCGCGAAAGCCTCGGGAGACATGTCGTCGATGTTGGCCTCGATCTGAAAGTGGTCTGTTTGCAGATCTGCAAAACGACGCCCTAAGTCACCGAGGGTGTTTGGCTGCCTTGGTTCGTAACTGCCAAGAGCCACACGCAGCACATTGGCAATGCCAAAGTCCTTGCTTCCAACCCCATAGCCAATGGTCTGTGGGGTAAACACGCCCTTGGGGATAAATTCGCTGACCGCGTTGGCAAGAATTGCCGCACCGGTAGGGGTAGTGGCCTCGCCGTCGACGCTGCCGTAACGGCATGGCACTGCAGCTAAAATCTCTTGCGTTGCTGGTGCAGGCACAGGCAGGCGACCGTGCGCGCAATTGACGAAGCCACTGCCTACTTCTACCGCATCGCAGATAATGATGTCGGGCTGAAAGTACTCGATGGCAGCTGCGGCTGCGACGATGTCGACTATGGAATCTAGGGCACCCACCTCGTGAAAATGCACTTTGTCCGGGGATACGTTGTGTATTTTTCCCTCAGCGGCTGCGATTAGGCCGAACATATCGAGGGCTCTGGTGGTTATCGCCGCTGGCAGGTCGGCTTCCTCAATCATGCGCACTATAGTGCTGTGGTGGCGATGGTCGGTCTGCTGCGATGTCGTCACATTGGCGTGTAAGCCTGAAATACCCATTTTGCTGGCGGCCTCAAAGCTCAGCGCAAACTCATCTTGGAGCGGCAGTTTGGCCAAGAGCTCGTCAAGGTAGGGCTGCGGCATACCCAGATCTACCATTGCGGCCATATGCATGTCGCCGGCGATACCACAGCTGGGTTGGTAGTAGAGGGCTTTCATCGTGTTTCCTTAATCCAAATCCCGGGCGTTAGCGAAATGTTTGGACGGCCAATTCGCTCAGCGAGTATCCTGTTGCTCGGCCTATTTTCACACTGTCGGCAGCGCTATGCGACCTGCATCTATATGGAGAGCCTGTGAACCGTTTTTTTCGTAACGTCCGCGCCTACCGTATCTACAGCCAATGGCCCAATAGCGAGGAGGCCTTGTCCGCGATTCTAGAAAATGCAGCGTTTAAGCCCTGCGGGGCGTTCAGCGAGCGTAGTGGTGGCTTTGAACCCCCTGTTACTGGTGCTGGTGATTCGCTGGCGCGGCGGGTGTCGGGCGCAGACCTTATGCAGCTGCGCATACAAACCCGCGTACTGCCACCTGCGGCGGTACAAGAGGCATTGGCGGTACGCATGGAGGCATTTAAGCAGCGTACTCATACCGAACCAAATCGCACCGAAAAACGTGACTTGAAGGAAGAGGTTTATGCTGAGCTATTGCCTCAAGCGTTGCTGAAATCTGACCGTGTGCAGGCGATTATGCTGCCTGCTGAAAACATTTTGATTGTCGGTAGTGCGTCCCAAACTGTTGCCGATTACTTCTTGGACGCCATGAAGCGTGCCAAGGTGACCTTCCAGTACGCGCCCTTAACCTTTAAAGCGCCCGCACAAGAGCTGATGAACCGACTGTTTATGGGCGCGAGCAGCGCTCAATTCCGCATCGGCAGAGAGTGTCGTATGCGCGACCCAGCCGACACTCGTCCATCGGTTAACTGGCTAGATTTCGATCTTACGGATGCCGCAGTCCGCCGCCACGTTTCTGAGGGACTGAAGGTGGACCGCCTAGGACTGATCTTCGATCAAGTCTGCGGCTTAGTGCTCGACGAAGAACTGGTGTTGCGCAAGCTGCGCTTGTTAGGCCAAGACGGTATGGATGAAGTACCCGATGAAGACCCATTAGCCAAGCATGATAGCGAGTTCGTCATAATGGCCGGCGCGTTCAGGAGTCTGCTGACAGCGCTGTCTGGCGAATTGGGCGGGTTCGTCTCCTAGGGGTTGTAACCGATGGCCTGACTTCCAGCGCCGCCCGTGGCATGCTCGGAGCTCAGACGCAGGGGGTAGGAGGAAGCATGCACAAAATATTATTTGTTGGGCGGTTGACATTTTTTTTACCGGTGCTGTTCGCCGCGATCATGGCCAGCTGTGGGGCAGCGCCGCAAACAAGCACCCAAGAAGCCGTAACAAGCGCCGCTAAAAATCGGCCCAATGTGGTCATCATGTTTGCGGATGATCTGGGTTATGGCGACCTCGGTAGCTTTGGTCACCCCTATATCCGTACGCCGAATATTGATGAGCTTGCGTCCAATGGCCAGCGCTGGACCGACTTTTATGTTGCGGCACCAGTTTGCTCCCCGAGTAGGGCGGCCTTACTTACCGGCCGACTGCCCGTGCGCAGTGGTCTCTACGGCAATGTGATTCGGGTCTACTTCCCAGACGAACCCGGTGGCTTGCCCGCATCTGAAACGACCTTGGCCGAAGCACTGCAAGCCCAAGGCTATGCGACTGCGATGTTTGGCAAATGGCATTTGGGCGATGCACCCCATGCTCTGCCCACCCGGCACGGTTTTGATGAGTGGGTGGGCGTACCCTATTCCAACGATATGAACTGGGTTGGCGAGCCGGATTTCGACGCCTTGGTGCGCATGACCATGACGGGCGAAACCGAGCAAAGGACCGTATCGTTAGCGCGCCGTGCAGCAAAATACGCTGCGCCTAGTGCTGCAGATTTTGCAACGCCACTGTTCTTCAGCAAGGCCACGGCCGACGGCTTTGAGGATCAGGTCGAGGAGTCTACGGACCAAACCCAGCTCACCCAACGAGCGACGCAAGCGGCGGTAGAGTTTATTGGCCGACATGCAGACAAGCCGTTTTTTCTGTACCTGCCCTATTCGATGCCGCATACACCGTTGTTTCGAAGCGAGGCCTTTGCTGGCAGCAGTTTGGCAGGCCGCTACGGGGATGTGGTCGAAGAAATAGACGCCAGTGTTGGCACGGTTCGCAAGGCACTGGCCGACGCTGGCGTGTTGGATAACACCCTGATTGTTTTTACCAGTGACAATGGTCCTTGGCTCTTTATGCGCGAGGAGGGCGGCGTCTCGGGCCTGTTGCGTAACGGCAAGGGCACAACCTTCGAGGGCGGTGTTCGCGTGCCAACGGTGTTTTCTTGGCCCGGCACGATTGGCGCCGATGTGATCAGCGATATGGGCTCTGCACTGGATTTGTTTACGACAGTGATGACCTTGGTGGGCGGTGACGCCAACACCGCGACGGACGGCCTTGATCTGAGTCCGCGACTGTTGGGCCGCGCGCCGAGTCCGCGTCAAGAAATGCCCTACTATCGCGGCGGCACGCTTTATGCCTATCGCAAGGGTCCTTGGAAGCTGCATTTTATTACCGAAGGGGCCTACGGTTTGCCGCCACAGCGCCAAGAACATGCGACGCCGCAGCTGTTTCATCTGCTGCGCGATCCCATGGAGCAGTATGATGTGGCTGCCCAAAACCCAGATGTCGTGGCCGATCTGCAGGCGGCTGTGCTGGCTCATCAGGCTGACTTAACCATTGCGCCACCTTTATTTGATGTGCGTTTGGCTGCGCTGATGCCCCCCCCCAAGCGCTAACTAGCGCACGCTCATCTCGACAAAAGGAAGCTGAAATGCTGAAGTTGCCAACCGAAGAGAGCATCAATGTTGACTGGTTCAACACCTGTTTTGCCAACGCTGGGCTGCACGGTAAGGTTAGTGACTTCGAGGCGGCGCGTATCGGAACCGGCCAAATAGGCAAATGTGTTCGCTACAGTTTTACGTTCGCCGAGCGCGGCGATCTGCCCGACTCAGTCGTGGGCAAGTTTCCTTCCGATGATGAGAACAGCCGTCAAACTGGTGTGGCCCTGCTGAATTTTCTCAAGGAGGTGAGGTTTTATCAGGAGCTTCAACACCGGGTGGCGATTAATACACCGCGTTGTTACTTCGCGGACATTGTTGACGAAGGCCCCGAATTTTTCCTGCTGCTGCAGGATCTTGCGCCAGCGGAGCAGGGCGATCAGTTAGCGGGTTGCTCACCGGCGGTGGCTAGCGCAGCGCTACAAGAGCTGGTCGGTTTGCAGGCAGCAGGGTGGTGCAATGAGAGTTTGCGGGAACTGAAGTGGCTTTACGATGCGGACAAGATAGCCTTAGTCGATACTTTGGAGCTCTATCGTCAAACTCTACCCGGCTTTGTGGAGCGCTATGGACCCCACTTGGCAGCGGACGAGGTGGCGATTATTCAGCAGGTTGGGGCCGCCGCCAGTACGCCCTTGAATGCTGCCTTTCCCGAGGTTTTCTCGCTCGTGCATGTTGATTACCGGCTCGACAATCTGATGATTCGCACGCTTGGAGACGATACGACCATTACGGCAGTGGACTGGCAGAGCTTGACCTTGGGAGCGCCCATGAACGATGTGGCTTATTTTATTGGCGCGGGGCTAGAGCCTGACGTACGGGCGCCTGTAGAAGAACGGTTGGTACGTGGCTATTACCAAGGACTCATTGATGCGGGTGTTGGTAACTTCAGCTGGGACGACTGCTGGTTGGGTTATCGGCGCGGCGCCTTCGCCGGATTTGCGGTAACGGTGATCGCGTCGATGTTAGTGCAGCGCACCGAGCGTGGCGACACCATGTTTACGACTATGGCGCGGCGACATGCACGCCACGCCATAGACCTTGGATCGGCTGAATTTTTGTCCTAGCGGGCTTAAACTCAGACACGCCTGTGTTGGGTCTAAGCGCCCTTGACCCGCTGCGATCCACCCCATACATTGCTGCACGCTTCGGACACCGGGTCGCCGTTCCGCTCGCCGCTATTTTTACCTTGGGGGGACAATGCAGTCACTTTTCCAGATGGATTTTCGTTGGATTGGTCAAATGCCACTGAGCCTGACGGCCTGTCTGGCGCTACTTGGCCTCTCGCTGAGCCCTGCTATTGAGGCCACGGAAGAAGACTTCCAGCCTGAGTTCCCACGCACCATGTCGTGGAGTGCCTATAACTTGGGCACCACGGGCTATAACCAAGCCGTGGCCATTGGCAAGGCACTTAAAGATAACTACGGCGTTAACTTGCGCGTACTGCCGGGTAAAAACGATGTCTCCCGACTGTTGCCTCTGCAGCGTGGTCGGGTGCAGTTTTCCGCCAACGGCGTGGCAACCTATTTTGGTCAGGAAGGAGTATTCCAGTTTGCTGGGAAAACTTGGGGTCCCATGCCGCTGCGCATCGTGCTGGCCTCTCACGGTGACAGTAATCAGGCCCTGGGCGTCGCCGCCGACCAAGGCATTAAAACCTATGCGGATTTACGCGGTAAGCGTGTGCCCTATGTGCGCGGCGCTCCGGCCCTTAATGTGACTACCGAGGCTTTTCTCGCCTGCGGCGGGCTGACTTGGGATGATGTCGAACGGGTCGATTTCCCGGGCTACAACGCTATGTGGACGGGTATTGTGAACGGTCAGGTGGATGCCGCCTATGCCACCACTGTATCTGGTCCAACACGCAAGCTTGAGGCCTCGCCCCGGGGTATCTTCTGGCCGCCAGCGCCCCACGACGACGCTGCTTGCTGGCAGCGCATGGCCAAGGTAGTGCCCTTTATGCAGCAGCATATGGCGACTCGTGGTGCTGGGATCTCGGCTGCAAACCCGCACGAAGGAGCAACCTATCCCTATCCGATTCTGATCACGCTAGCAGAGCAGGATGAGCAGCTTGTTCATGATCTGGCCAAGGCAATTCATTTGCACTACGACGAATATAAAAACGCTGATCCGGGCAGTATTGGCTGGGCCATGGAGCGTCAGAATTTTCGCTGGGTGGTGCCATTTCACGCAGGTTCGATTCGCTACCTGAAGTCGATTGGCGTTTGGAGCGAAGAAGATCAAACCCACAACGAGCGCTTGATTCGTCGCCAGGCGGTATTGGCCGAAGCTTGGCAACAGCAGCAGGCGGACAACCCAGACGACTACGAGGAAGCATGGATGCGTCGACGAGCTGCGGCCTTAAGCGCGGCGGGTTTCGACCCGATTTGGCGCTAGGCCCAAACTCATGACTCGTATGCCTGCTCCGTTTATTCGCGGCCTCGTTGCGGTACTGGCGTTACTGGCACTGATACTCGCCATGGACACCTTGCGCCTGTTCGCCGGGCAACAGTGGCTGAGCAGCTTAATCGGCATTGAGACCCAGTACTTTTACGCGCTGCTGGCATTGCTCGCGCCTTGGGTCTTTATCACTTTTCCGTCCAAACCTTGGATCGATTGGCCGTTGGCTCTGGCCTTCGTGGCTATTTTGTTGGGTTTCTTTATCACCGCGGAACAGGCACTCGACGAGGCTTGGGAGTTTGCCGCACCACCCTTGGCGGTATCCGCCTCGTTAGCACTTTGGCTGATGTTGCTGGAAGCCCTGCGACGTGCAGCAGGCTGGCCGCTTAGTTTGATAGCCGGTGCTTTTTCGGTGCTGCCTGTGGTAACCGAATTCATGCCCGGCCCGCTCAGCGGTCTGCCGTCATCTTGGGACGAAACGGCTTCTTACCACTTGTTCTCTATCGAGAGCGTATTTGGCCTGCCGTTTCGGGCCTTTGCCGACTTGGTGATCGGATTCGTGGTCTTCGGCGTCGTGTTACAGCATACCGGGGGAGGCCAGTTCTTCCTTAACTTGGCCTTTGCCATTTTAGGCAAACAGCGCGGTGGTCCGGCAAAGGTTGCCATTGTTTCCAGCGGCTTGATGGGTTCCATGAGCGGCAGCGTGGTGACCAATGTACTGACAACAGGGCAACTTACCATTCCAGCCATGCGCAAATCCGGTATGGCACCCCATGTAGCAGGCGGGGTCGAGGCTTGTGCGTCCACGGGTGGGGTACTGTTGCCACCAATTATGGGTTCAACGGCCTTTGTCATGGCGACCCTGCTGGATATTGCTTATATCGACGTCGCGGCGGCGGCGGCTTTGCCAGCGTTTTTGTACTTCGCCAGTTTGTATCTACAAATTGATGCCTATGCTGGCCGCGAAGGTGTTGTGGGCTTGGCTGCCGAAGATATACCCAGTTTGAGCAAAACCATCGCCGAAGGCTGGTTTTATCTTGGTGCCTTTGCGCTGCTGATTTTTCTGCTGATCTTCTTGCAGCAAGAGTCCATTGCCCCTTACTACGCCACCGCTGCCTTGCTCGTGCTGAATCAATTCTCGCCCCAGCATCGCCTCGATGTCAGCGGCGCAGTAGATTTGATGTACAGCGTTGGCAAGCTGCTGATCGAACTGGTGGTGGTGCTGGCCGGGGTGGGTCTGATCGTCGGGTCGCTATCGCTGACGGGGCTGAGCGGTACCTTGGTGAATGATCTGCTTAGCATGGCGGATAACGACATTGGTCTGCTGCTGTTTATGGGCGCCGTTACCAGCTTTGTTTTGGGTATTGGTATGACCGTGACCGCAGCGTACATCTTTTTGGCCGTCGTGCTAGCGCCAGCGCTGGTGAGTCAGAACCTTGATCCGCTCAGCGTGCATCTGTTTATTTTGTATTGGGCCATGCTGTCCTACATTACACCGCCGGTGGCGCTCGGCGCCTATGCAGCTGCGTCGATAGCCGAAGCAAATCCGCTGCAAACGGGTTTTGCCGCCATGCGTCTGGGTAGCGTGATCTACATTATTCCGTTTATTTTTGTGCTCGATGTGGCCTTTATATTACAGGGGCCCTGGTACGCATCGGTGCAGGTTGTCGCGGAGGCCATCCTCGGCGTGTGGCTTATTTGCGCAGGACTGCAGGGCTATATGGCGGGTCTTGGTCGATTGGATTCTGGTCTAGTGCGCGGCTTGATTAGTCTCGGTGGTTTGGCGGTTGCCATGCCCCAACTCAACTGGGTACTCGCCCAGCCCCCGAGTAATATTGCGGGCTTAGTCTTCGGTTCGGGGCTGGTCTGCGTGGCACTGCTACTGCGTCGCTATCAAACAGTGGCCGCCTGACCCTCAACAGCTAGTCCCTCACGGCTGGGTTTGATCTCGAGGCGTCACCAGCGGGTAACGTCTGACGAATTGATCGAACAGCTCGCGCAGAACGAGTAGTTGGTGCGCATCGCCGTCAATATCGAGTTCTTGGTTCTGCAGCAAAGTGGCGGCGTCGGTAGCGCCCATGAGCATCTTTTTGAAGTTTTGAGACGCCATGGTCAGGCTGGCTTGCGGCTCGATATGCTGACCATCCTTAAAGTAGTTGAGCACGCTGTTGCGAATGCTTAGCAGGTAATGACAGTTCAGATCGGTAAAATTCAGCTTGATGCACAGATCTTGACCCAGTGCTGCCTCCGGCAACAGTCGTACAGCGAGTACCTGAAAGAAGTTTTCCATGGGCATACCAGCAGCGATACCGGCGCTGGCCGCGAAGGCTTGAGATTCTGGCAAACCATTACGTAGTTCGAGCACGCCACAAAGAAAGAAGTTTCGCCAAGGGGCTGATTCGGATTGATAGCCCAGTTGCTCAAGGGTATCGGCGAGTAAGGCGCGCCCAGCAATATGTTCCGGATCCGCCATCACCACGTGGTTGAGTACCTCGGCAACCCAGCGATAGTCGCCGCGTGCAAAAGACTCCTGGGCCTTGCGCACCACTTCGTCTGCGCCGCCCATAAAATCGAGATACCGCACCGCGCGCTCCACCGGCGGTAATTCGTACAAGGTAGAGGGGTTGCCATCGAAAAAGCCGAGGTACTTTACATACACAGCCCGAGCATTGTGGTGAACGGTACCGTAGTAATCTCGATTGTAGAATTCCTGCCCCAAACTGGGCGGCAGGCTAAGGCGTTCAGCGATTTCTTCTTTGTTAAAGCCCTTGTTGGCCATCCGCAGGGTATGATCGTGAATGAACTTATACAGGTCGCGTTGTTTTTCTAGGTACTCTATTGCCCGTGCTCGGCCCCAAATTGGCCAGTGGTGGGAGGCAAACTGAATATCCAAGCGATGCCCAAAAAGCTCGATGGCCTCGTTAATCTGTGCCGCCCATGCCAGCGCGTCACGCACTTGCGCACCTCGTGGGGTATAGACGTTATGGAGATGGTGTGACGTGATCTCCGACATGCACAGGGCTTTGAACTGAGGCAGGTAAAAGACAAATTCCGCCGGTGCCTCGGTGCCCATGGTCATTTGAAACTCAATTTCGATGCCATCGATGCTGCGCGTTTCGCCGGTTTTGCAAACGTTGTCTGAGGGCACTATGAAGCCCGTAGTGCCCATGGAAAGCGAAGCACCCAAGCCAGTGGTAACAAAGCCGGTAGGCGATGGTTGGAGCAAGTTGCCATACATGTAGGTGGCTCTGCGGCCCATCGCATTGCCCGCCAGTACGTTCTCATTCAACGATTCATCAACAAAATCCATTGGCGCGATAACGGGCACCTCGCCAGAGCGGACCTGCTCGTGACTGACCACCCCGAGCACGCCGCCAAAGTGGTCGGCATGACTGTGGGTAATCAGTACCGCCACCACCGGTCGCTGCCCGAGTTTTTCGTTGGCCAATGCCAATGCTGCTGCGGAAGATTCGGAAGAGGTCAGCGGATCTACAACGATCCAACCCGTGTTGCCGCGAATCAGCGTCATGTTGGCTATATCGAAGGAGCGCACCTGATAGAGGCCGTCACATATTTCGAACAGTCCGTGATGCTGGGCATTGAGTTGGGCTTGCCGCCATAAACTCGGATTTACCGTGGCCGGGGCTTCGTCTTGCAGGAAATCCAGCTGCTCCAGATCGAAGGTGATATGCCCGTTGGGACGCTTGATGGTGATGGGGTCAATGCTGGCAATAAAGCCGCGCTTGGCGTCTTCGAAGCTGCGCCGATCAGCGAAGTTCAGGCTTTGCTGAACCTGCTCCTGTGCGTGTTTGGTATGTTCTGTCGCGGGCTTTGGTTGGGCGAGATGGTCTGGTAGCGGCGAGTAGGTCATAAGCATGTTGTCCGGTCGTAAGTCAGCCAGTCGGGCGGTCAGGCAAGTTGCTCTTTGACGTTGCCCGTGGAGGGGGGCGTATCATCATCGGCATCAAGTTTGGCGAAATAGATTGTTGCCGCATCGAGTACCCTGGGTGCAAGCCAAATCGCCGAAACCATTGTGGGAATGGCCATAAGTGCGAAGGAACCGTCAATCATGCTGACCGCAGACTCTATGGAGATCACGGCAATTAGTACAATGGATGCCACGAATACCATCCGGTAGAGATTGATGTACTTGGTGCCGAAAACGAAGCTGGCACATTGGGAGCCATAAAACGAGTAAGTAAAAATGGTTGTGGTTGCAAAACACAGCACACAAATGAACACCACTACAGTGCCCGCTGGGCCAAGAAGGGCAGAAAAGGCATTGGCGGTTAGGGTGACGCCTTGAGACGCGTCGCTCTGCCAAGAGCCTGCAATGAGGATCATCAGGGCGGCGGCGGTACAGACGATTAGGGTATCGATAATTGGGCCAATCATCGCCACCAAGCCCTCACGAATTGGTTCGTTGGTTTTCGCTGCACCATGTACCAGCGACTCAGTGCCCATACCCGCTTCGTTGCTATAGGCGCCGCGCTGCACGCCATAGAGAATGACTGCTAACAAACTGCCGCCTGCTGCGGCCTCACCGGTGAAGGCATCACTGACAATGCTCGCCAGGGCGCCGGGTACGGCGTCTATGTTGAGGGTCAGCGCCACTGTGACGGCAACGAGGTAAACGGCGGTCATCACAGGCACCAGTATTCTTGCCGTGCCAGCGATACGGTTCAGCCCGCCGAAAATCACGCCGCCGGTTATGCCCGCTAAAATAATGCCGCTTATTAAGTTAAAGAAAAACGGGTCTTCATTTGCGCTGAGAAAGCCCTGTTCGATCATCACAAGATCACGGAAAATTTGTATGAGTTGATTGCTCTGCAGAGCTGGCAGGCAGCCGATTAGGCCAACGACGGCAAACATCGAGGCAAGAAAGTGCCAGCGCTTCGGCAGGGCCTCTCGGATCACGTACATCGGCCCACCTTGAAGCTCGCCCTTATCATCATAGCCGCGATACATGACGGCGAGTGAACAAGTAAAGAATTTAGTGGCGATGCCGAGAATGGCGGTCATCCACATCCAGAAGATGGCACCGGGGCCACCGATTTTGATGGCCAATGCAACGCCGGCGATATTGCCCATGCCAATAGTGCCTGCCATGGCCGCCGATAGGGCGCTAAAGTGGGTGATATGGCCGGGGTCATTCGGATTGTCGTACTTACCGCGAATTAAGTCGAAGCCATGGCGTAAGTAAAAGAAGGGCGCAAACTTGGAACGGATAAAAAAGTACAGGCCGCCGCCGAGCAGCAGGCACAGTAACCATGGACCCCACGCATAAGCCGCGTACTGGGTGGTAATGTATTGAATGGTATCGAGCATGCGCTGACTTTCTACTGCGAACTCGCAGATTAAACCTTTCACCCCAGCGATGCACCTGAGGTCAGGGAAGGGTTCGCTAATTTAGCGGCACTTCGGTTTACACTAGGGCGTGTCTCAACAATCACTTGCGTAAAAGGATTTGATCAATCGTGGACTTGCACACAGGGCCGCTGGGCGAAGCCGCTGAATATTCGGAGGGCTACTCTGCCGAACGCCTGTTCCCCATGCCCAGAGCGGAGGGGCGCAGTGCCGTAGGACTGGAGCAGCGCCCAGCTTGGGTTGGCGTTGATGTGTGGACCGGCTATGAATTTTCTTGGTTGAACACTCGTGGTAAGCCGCAAGTAGCGGTGCTGCGCGTTACTGTGGATGCGGCGTCAACGCATATTGTGGAGAGTAAGTCGATGAAGCTTTACCTCAACGGCTATGCGCAAACACGCTTTGATCATGGGGGCGAGGTGCGCGCTCGGCTCACTGCAGATTTGAGCGCCGCATTTGGTGCTCAAGTGCGGGTGGCGCTGTTGGCGCTTGACAGTGGTCAGCTAAGGGTCGTCTCGGCAGCAGGGCAGAGTTTGGACGATCTGGAAGTTGAGATTAGCGATTATCAGCGCAACCCAAGTTTGTTGGCTCTAAGCTCTGCCGATGTTGCGATGGACTCGAAGCTGGTTAGCGAGACGCTAACCACCCACCTGTTCCGCAGTCTTTGTCCGGTTACTGCGCAACCGGATTGGGCATCGCTGACAGTAACCTACACAGGCGCCGCTATTGATCGCGCCGGGTTACTCAAGTATCTGGTGTCCTACCGACAGCACCAAGCCTTCCATGAAACAACCATCGAACGCGTATACGCGGATATTTGGCAGCGCTGTCAGCCTCAGCGTTTACAGGTAAGTGGGCACTTTTTGCGGCGTGGCGGGTTGGATATCAGTCCGACGCGTTGCAGCGAGGCGGCTGCAGAATCAACGGGTGCAGAGGCAACTCCGCGTCTTGCCAGACAGTAGCCTCAGCAGACGCGCGCCAAGTTAATCTTCGCGTGTGGGTGCAATAGCACTGCGCAACCAACGCCACCACGTATTGTCTTGCCGCGACCAGCGCTCTAGCGCATCCATTTTCTGCGCCAGTTCAGCGCTATCGCCGAGTAAGTCTTGGCGAGTTGTGAGTTGCCGTTCGGGGTCCAGTTTTTTGACCGTCTTCGCGGGATTGCCAGCAGCGATAACGTTGGCTGGGACGTTCTTGGTTACGACTGAACCGGCCCCAATTACCGAGTTCTCGCCAATGTGAACGCCTTTACAAATGATGGCGCCGTCACCAATCCAGACATTGCGGTCGAGTCTTACCGGTGCAGTTTGGCCAATGGCTTGGGTACGATCATAAACATCGTGCCAATCGGCGTCGGTAACATAGGCCCCCGCAGCAAGCATTGAACCTTCGCCAATACGGATTTCGCTGGCAGAATCCATACGCACGCCGGGACAAATCAGTACACAATCAGCGATATCAATGCGACCCTGATGGCCGTGCATGGCCCAAGTGGTGAGGCGCACGGTCCGATCTGCTGCGGTGATGACATGCACTGAGTTAGCAAAGGCGATGCCGCGGCCGTGTAGCTTTAAATTCCAAGGTTTCATGACCATGGCATGATCACCCAAGTTCTCAAGCTGAGGGGCAATGAAGTGGCGGACCCATGCTGCCTCGAATTTTCCGAGCAAGACTTTTAGGGCGTAAGGTCGATGATCATCTCGCATGGTTCTGCTCCGCCGTTGCTCTGTTCGATAATTGGCTTGTACGCCGGGTTGCAGCTAACTGCAACCACCATTGGCGCAGCTGCGGCTGCGTGCTGGTCTCGGCAAGGTTATCGCCTGTAGGAATTTTGCGACATTTCCTTTAGCATCTCGCACCCCAATGGTGACCCATCTCGGTCCCCTGAAGGCGACATGTTGTGAACTCCGCCAGGCCTGGAAGGGAGCAACGGTAACAGCGGCGTCGGGCTTTGGGTAAGGCTGGATGGGTTGCCACCATCTTCGGAGAGGTGGCAGAGTGGTCGATCGCGCACGCTTGGAAAGCGTGTAAGGTGTAAAAGCCTTCGAGGGTTCGAATCCCTCTCTCTCCGCCATCGTTTTCTGATAAGTGCCTATAAGGCAATTGGTGAGGGCTAGATTGATCGCCTGGAATGGCAAAAACAGCTGCTGTGGTACCCAAGTGATCGCAATCACAACGCCGTCTGCCTGAGGTGAGGGCTGCTGTTGTCGCTGCAAACATCGAGGATGGAAGCGGTAACAACTGGCGCGAGACGCAAGCTAAAGAGCGCTACAACCTGATGAGATCAAGCGGGTGATGAGGGGGTTGGGCTGCTAGCGGGCCTACGACTAAGGCGGGCTGATGCAGCTTTCCAAACGCTCAGGCTGCTGTCGCGGAACCACTCAAACCCCAAAGGAGGCGCCAACGTTCTTTAGTGCGCCAAATAGATAGGACTCTTCGATTGAATCGATGGGCAGCTTACCGATCGAAGCCAACAAATAGCGTCGTATGAGGTCAACAATGCAGTCATGGTGGGGGCTGTCTCAAGCTTCAATGTGCTATGCAAGCCAGGCGGCAGCAACATTTTCGACCGGCTTGTGAAGTGCGCCTCCTTGAGAGTGGTTTGTGGATCCGTGCCTGCGTTCGTGGTTTTTCTTTGTTCGTTACCCGCAACCTAAGTCCGCTACCGTCATTTAAGTAATAGACAGCTGCTCTAGGTTTAGCCGCTTCGCACTGCGCTTCGTACAACACTATTCGCTTGGCATAAGGTGTTCCTGCTCCCGCATTGGTATCCACATTGAACCGGGGCATGCGTGCACGATAATGCCGGAGATATTGTTTGTGCGGTGACGGAGAACTGCCGACTATCGCGTTATTGGTGCCAGTGAAGCAGAGAATGACTCGCTCGCTTAGGTCTCGTGCCATGTCAGTTCACTAGGTGAAATCTCACACAGACCAGTGGGCGCGGGTCGAGAGCAGGCAGCATCGATCAGCCGTTTCTTAGCAGCTGTCGGCGAGGAGTCCAATGTTCTTAGAGGGAGCTGAGCCGTTGGGTTGCTCACTACCCAATGTGCTGCCTCGTAGGGTTGCCGGCTGGGGCTAGGAGCATCAGCTCAGTTCCGCCAACGCTGCTAACCGGCGACAACACCCAGCGAAAGATAAACGAAAAAAAAGCCAACGCTGAGCAGGCCGACGAGATCGATATTGAAGTTGCGACGTTTCATGGCCTGCAAGATACGTAATGCTATGGAGGTTGGGAAAGATCACTTTAGGCTATGCTTATGCGCTGACAGGGTGGCGGCAAGCAAACCGTTGAAGTCGCCGGCATCAGGGCACCCAAGCAAGTACCCCGAGCAGTACGGTAGGGATGGCGAGAAGCCACAACACCACCGCGTGAAGCACCACACCAACCCGTAACCCTAGCAACGTTTCCCGGGTAATCTCGCAGCCGATAAAAAAGAGAGCGGCAACCAGCAACACGCTGGTGCCGTGACCGATCAGGGTCGTAATCGTCGCGTTCAGTTGCAGCCATGAGCCCAATACAGAGGCTGCGATAAAGGCAAACACGAATCCGGGAATACGAATCTTTGACTGTCCCGCGCCAACCCAGAGGCTGGCAATCACGATCAGGGGAATAAGCCATAACGTACGGCCGATTTTTACCGTGGTCGCCACCGTTGCCGCCTCCTCGCCATAGATTTGGGCGGTGGCGACAACGGAACTGGTGTCGTGAATAGCCAAAGCGGCCCAAACACCAAATTGTTCTTGGGACAGTTCTAACCAATGGCCTATGGCTGGGAATGTGATCAGGGCGACAGCGTTGAGTAGAAACACGACGCAAAGCGCGGCTCCGGTTTGCTCCGGGCGGGCACCAATTACGGGCGACAGTGTGGCAATGGCCGTGCCGCCGCATATCGCAGTGCCGCCGGACACCAGAGCATTTGTCTGTTTCTCACTGCGAAATAACCAGCCAAGTACGCAACCGACAGCGCCCGTTGCACAGACGAAAGAGGCGATGGGCAACGCGTAGGTTCCCGTGATATCAAGCATATGCTCGGCGTTTAGTTTGAAGCCCAGCAGCACGATGGCCGTTTGGAGCAAGTATTTGCTGAGTCGATTGCCGGCCGCGACTGGAGTGCGGTTTAAAGTCAGTGATAGCAACATACCGGTGATCAGCGCCAGTGCTGGATTGCCAAGTGCTGCCAGTACGGTGAGCGCAACCGCTACGACTATTTTTACTCTCAAATCCGTCAAGGCAGTCCAACAGCAGAGGATGATCGCGACAATCGTAAATAACCGTAGGCTATAAAGATATTCTTTTTGTTCTCGCGCTGTGACTGCAGGTCATAGACGAAAGGGCGCTTATTGCGGAGGAAAGGGCAAAACCTCGTTGCAGGGTCCAACGCTTTCAGCATCGCCGTCCCTTAACCATTGAGGGTCTGCTGCGAGCACTTTGATGATCGCGTCAAGCTGGTCAAAAAGGCCGTTTACGGATGCTTGCTGATCAGCGCTGCGTTCCCACTCTAACCAAGTGTTTGGCGTCGTACGCCTGTTGGATTCGATGGTCATTCGATAGGCGCATTCTTCGACTGACCAACCGATGTGCAGGCGCAGCAGATGGATTCGTTCGCCAATGGACTGCATATCAATAATCCGCCTTTGCTTCCTTTATAGTCACTGTGTTGAGGAGCGCATTCTCAGCTATTCCGTGCTAGCTGAAAGATTGATCCGTTCGCGATGTTCTGTAGGTGTGCCGTCGCCAACGCCAACCATTTCGTCGAACGCTGACCTATGCACGAAAT
>JAACDW010000149.1 GCA_009936775.1 Pseudomonadota bacterium | reverse complement strand
GCCACCATGCTAGAAGTGGGCTTCAATCATTTTTTTCAGGGTGCGGGTCCAGACAATAATCGTGGTGCCGCGGATCTGTTGCTGCCCCAGCCCCACGCGGCACCGGGTATTTATGCACGAGCTTTTCTCGAAGGCCGCCTGAGCGCGCAACAACTGGAGCACTATCGTCAAGAACTGGCACCCGGTGGTGGGCTCTCATCCTACCCCCATCCGCGCAGCATGCCGGACTTTTGGGAACTGCCCAATGCCTCCATGGGTTTGTCGACTCCGGCAGCCATTTATCAGGCGCGATTTGCCAAGTATCTAGAGAATCGAGGTCTAAAAGCCAAGGCCAGCGGCAAGGTATGGTGTTTTATTGGTGATGGCGAAGCCGACGAGCCGGAAGTGCTGGGTACCATCAATATAGCCGCCAGAGAAAAGCTCGATAACTTGGTGTTGGTAGTGAACTGCAACCTGCAGCGTCTCGATGGACCCGTTCGCGGCAACGGTAAAATCATCCAAGAATTGGAGCGTACCTTTCGCGGTGCCGATTGGAACGTGCTTAAGGTGATCTGGGGCGGCGGCTGGGATGCATTGTTAGCCCGGGACCAAGAGGGAGTTTTACAGCGCCGGATGGACGAATGTTTGGATGGCGACTATCAAATGTACTCGGTACTGCCCGGCGACGTGCAGCGCGAACACTGGGTGGAAGGCAACCCCAAACTCGAGCAAATGATGAATACCCTCACGGACAACGAGGTGAGGGCGATCAAGCGCGGCGGGCAGGATCAAAAGAAAATATACGCCGCTTTTGCGCGTGCGAGTGCGGCCAAGGATAAGCCGACGGTCATTCTGATGAAGACCGTAAAGGGCGACAGCATGGGGGCTCAGGCTAAAAATACCGCCCATCAATACAAAAATATTTCAGTCGACGAGCGCATCAAGATTGCCGCAGAGCTGAACATACCCATTAGTGCCCAGGCCGCGGCTCAAGCAGAGTTCTACCGCCCGCCCGAGGATGCACCAGAGCTGCGGTATCTGCGGCAGCGCCGCGAGGACAACGGCGGCTGGGTACCAAATCGGGTCGTTGACTGTGCGGCCTTGGTCATTCCGCCATTAGACGCTTTTGCCGAATTTCTTCAGGGCAGCGGCCAACGCGAGGTATCAACCACCATGGTCATGGTGCGTTTGCTCGCCGCGATGCTGCGTATGCCCGAGATTGGTCGCTATGTGGTACCCATTGTCCCAGACGAGGCGCGCACGTTCGGCATGGATAGTTTGTTTAGTATTGCCGGTATCTATGCCCACGAAGGACAAAAGTATCGGCCCGTCGATGCAGATAGCTTGTTGCCCTATCGCGAGGCCAGCGACGGCCAGATACTCCAAGAAGGTATCTGTGAAATTGGTGCTATGGCGTCTTTCATGGCCGCAGGCAGCGCCTATGCGGTACATGGTCTGCCGATGATTCCCTTCTACATTTTTTATTCCATGTTTGGCATGCAGCGGGTCGGCGACATGGTTTGGGGCTGTGGCGATATGATGTGCAAAGGGTTTTTGCTCGGCGGTACCGCGGGGCGAACGACCCTAAACGGCGAGGGCTTACAGCATCAGGACGGCCACTCCCATGTGTTAGCCAGTACAGTGCCTAGTTTGCTCAGCTACGACCCCGCATTCGGTTATGAGTTGGCAATTATTGTGCGCGAGGGCATGCAGCGTATGTACGTTGAGCAGCAAGATGTCTTCTATTACCTCACCTTGTACAACGAAAATTACCCGATGCCTGACATCGCCGCTGTGACCGAGTCTAGCGGTTTGTCTCATGCTCAGATTGTTGCTGGTGTACTTGGCGGTGGCTATTGCTTCAGCGCCGCCTCGGGCGCTTGTGATGTGCATTTGTTGGCCAGTGGCAGCATTATGCAGCAGGCTGTGCAGGCCAAGCAGCAGCTAGAACAGCGGGGCTTGGTAGTCAGCCTTTGGAGTATTACCAGCTATGTAGAACTGCAGCGCGATGCCTTGGCCGTAGCCGCAGCAAACCGCGAAAGTCCTCAGGAAGAGGCCCGAATGAACGATTTACAGCGCATGTTCGGTGACGCCAGCGGAGCAATTATTGCGGTCAGCGACTATATGGCCAGCCTCGCCCAAGGCATCGCTGCGTGGATGCCAGCCGGCTATGAGGTCTTAGGCACCGATGGCTTTGGCTTATCGGAATCGCGGCCAGCTCTGCGTGCGCACTTTGGGGTTGATGCCGACGCCATCGTGCGGGCGGCACTGGCCAATCTGTATCGGCAGGGATTGCTCGATGCCGAGGAACTCACCCGCACCTGAAAAACAACAGCGCGACTGGTAACAATAGAGAAGATTATGGAAAGTTTTGACAACAAAATTGCCGTGATAACCGGTGGCGGTACCGGCATGGGGCGAGAGTTGGTCTGTCAGCTAGCCGCCGCCGGGGCGCATGTGGCCATGTGTGATGTTTCGCAAACGAACATGGATGAGACTCAGCGTTTGGCCGGTGCGGGAGAACGGCGCGTGACAACGCATATTTGCGATGTCAGCGACGAGTTGCAGATGCTTAAGTTCCGCGACGAGGTGCTTGAACAGCACCAGACCCAGCACATTAATCTGCTGTTTAATAACGCCGGTATCGGCGGTGGCGGGTCCTTTGTGCAGGGCGAGCGCGACGCATGGGAGCGAACCTTCGCGGTGTGCTGGGAAGGCGTTTACTTTGGCTGTCGGGCCTTTATGCAAGCGCTTCAGGCCAGCACGCAAGGCCATATCATCAACACCAGTTCGGTGAATGGGTTCTGGGCAAGTCTAGGCACTGCCCAGGCCCACACCGCCTACGCGGCGGCTAAATTCGCCGTCAAAGGGTTCACTGAAGCCTTAATCACCGACCTGCGCCTACACGCACCCCATGTTCAGTGCAGTTTGGTGATGCCGGGTCATATTGGTACGTCGATTGTCGAGAACTCGGCCAAAGTGCTGGGGAAGCCATCGGCTATGCAGCTGCCGGACGCCGATGTAGCAGTGGTTCGGGAGCGCATGCTGGCTGCAGGGCATCCTGTAGACAACGTACCCGACGATCATATCCGCCAAATGCTCGCTGACCGCGCGGAAGCCTTTCGAACCAATGCACCCACCTCAGCGGCAGCGGCGGCTAACATTATTTTAGATGCGGTACGCAGTAATCGATGGCGGGTATTGGTGGGTCAGGACGCCTATGACTTAGACCAACTTGTGCGCGAAGCGCCAGAGGAGGCCTACGAAAAGTCAATGATCGAAAAGATCAACGAGTTGCGCCATCTAGGGGCACTCATTTAGTAGGGCGTACTATGCGCGGCAGCCAGCATGAGGCTTTAGCCGCAAGCACTAACACGCTAGTCTTAACGCAACGGGCAACAGACAACAGGGGGAGAGTATGGCGACGCAACGCCGGGATGCGGCCATAGTGGGCATTCACGAATATCCGTCACGGGATGTCGAGGGTAGGGTAAACGCCCTGCAAATCAAGGCTGCCAGTGCCGCCAAGGCCTTGGCGGACGCAGGTCTCACATGGTCGGATGTGGACGCGATCTACGACGCAGGTGAAGGTGGCCCCATGAGCGGCCTAATGATTTCCGAGTATTTTGGTATCCAGCCCACGGTAATGGACACAACTGGCGTTGGCGGTAGTTCCTATGAGTTTCATGCCGCCCATGCGCTGCGCGCTATCCGTGAGGGCAAGGCCAAGGTCGCCCTGCTGACCTACGGCTCCACCGCCCACAGTAACGCGATGGCCATTGGTGCAGGCGGACGCGGTGGCGGCATCAGTCCCGGCGACAACATGGAAACCTTCGCCGGTCAAACTCTCATCGCCAATTACGCCATGGTCGCCCATCGGCACATGCACCAGTACGGGACCACTAGCGAGCAACTGGCCGAAATCTCCACTGCCACTCGCTATCACGCGATGCGCAACCCCGAGGCGGTGCAGGCCATGACCGATCTAGAGTTCGTGGGCATTCAGGAAACCACCATCGAAGATGTGGTTGGTTCACGCATGATCGCCGATCCACTGCATCTGCTGGAATGCTGTATGGTCTCCGATGGTGGTGGTGCAGTGGTAATTGCCAGTGCCGATGTGGCTGCAAACTGCGCCAAGGCACCGGTTTGGATATTGGGTACAGGGGAGGCTACCAAGTACCCGCAAAACGGCGGCGATATTACGACTTCTGCGGGTGCTCAATCAGCGCCCATCGCCTTCGCTGAAGCAGGCGTTAGCGCGGCGGAGATGGACATCGCCATGATCTACGACTCCTTCAGCATTACCGTGTTAGCGCTGCTTGAGGACCTCGGCTTCTGTGCCAAGGGCGAAGGTGGGGCTTGGGTACAAGGAGGGCGTTTGCGCTTTGATCGGCCCAATGACGGCCCGGCGCTGAATACCGACGGTGGTGGACTGTCGTCGAACCATCCTGGCATGCGTGGCATTTTCCTGCTGCTAGAAGCCACGCGGCAGCTCCGTGGTGAATCAACATCGCAAGTCGCCGATGCCAGTTTGGCCATCGCCCACGGCAACGGCGGCATGTTGGGGGCACGGCACTCTGCCGGCACCGTCATTTTGGGGAGGGACTGAGCAATGAGTGACCACAAAGCAAGCAACAGCCCAGATTCTGGGGCAGCAAAAGGGGCGGAAAAGAAAGCGCCGACGCGTCCGCTGCCTAAGCTCACCGAGTTAGATACGGCTGAGTTTTGGCAGGGTACCGCCGACAAACAGTTTCGCTATCAAAAGTGTGCAAACTGCGGCACCGTGGTATGGCACCCGCGAGCGCACTGCACTGGCTGTGTGGATGGCGACCTGCGGTGGCATGTATCGGCGGGTAAGGGCACGATCTATTCTTATAGTGTTGTGCGGCTTAGCTATCATCCTTTCTTCCGCACCCAGGTGCCCTATGCAGTGGCCTATGTCGATTTAGACGAAGGCCCGCGCTTCTTGACTAATGTTACCGGGGTGGCAGATCCGCTCACCGAGGTAGCCGTCGGCCAGCGTGTGGAACTGGCATGGGAAAGTCATGAAGAGCTGTCCTTACCCCTGGTCAAGCCTCTAAGCTAGCAGCGAATCAACAGCTGACGTGGCGCTTTAAGTAAGCGCCACAAGGCATTGAAAAATAACTTTTTTAAAATTTTTTCAGATCATTCCGCCTGAGCGGCTGGTATCGTGACCGCCTCGAAGGCGCCGTGCCGCAAGGCTGCAACCAGTTCCTGCTCTGAACGGATACTCTGTTCAAACCGCGTACCGCAGCGGCCAATATGGCTTACAATATGTGCATCGCTGCCGCCGATGCCGCGATACCCTAGGTTGGCTGCCATATCCATAGAAACTTGGTCTTCATTGTCGCGGCTGCCGCCGTTATAAATTTCGACAACTTCCACGCCTGCCGGTACGCCGAATTCTTCCAAGTGCGCCGACATACCGACCCGTTTACGCCCGGGATGACAGGGTACTGCCAGCGCGCCATGGGCATTACAGGCGTCAATAACATCCGCTAATGCCAAATGAATGTTGCCAAAGTCGAAGGCCTCTTGCAGAGCAGGGGTGACGCCAAAGACCAGTACATGGCCGTATTCGGTTTCAACCTCTGCGCCTTTGAGAATGGTTAGGCCAAACTGCTCGCCCAAGGCTGAGTAGTCGGATTCGTCATCGAACTGGCGGTGTTCGGTAAGCACAAAGCCATCGATGGGAATGTTCTTCGCACTAATCCACTGGCAGTAATTTTTCACCTTGGCTCGGCCATCGTCTGACTTAATGGAGTGCGCGTGTAAATCTAAAATCATGCTTTGTTCCTAATGCAAGAAGCCGAGTCGACAGTGACGGCTAGGTCAACTGCGCCCATAGGCTGTGCACTTGTGCTACCAAGGTTGCTTCATCAGCCGAGTTGTCGATCACTCTGTCGGCGCGAGCACAGCGTTGCGCATTGCTCAGTTGGGCATCTAGCCTCGCCTGTACTGCCTCTGCCGTCAGGTTGTCCCGCGCGCAAGCCCGCTCAATGGCCACCGCAGGAGCTACGACGGTCACCCACACCTCGTCTACAAGATCTAGCCAGTCGGCCTCTATCAACACCGCCGCCTCAAGCACCACGGGTCGGGTGGCATCGGCAGCGAGAGCGCGGCTAATTTCGCTGTCTGCCATGGCGCG
>JAACDW010000148.1 GCA_009936775.1 Pseudomonadota bacterium | reverse complement strand
TGCGATGATTTCAGCCAAGCGGTGAACGGCCAAGCTACTGTACCCATTACCAACGAACTGGCCGGCGATACCATGCTCTATAGCTCTGGCACCACCGGTCGTCCCAAGGGCATTAAGCGGCCCTTAAGCGGCGAGCACGTCAGCGCGGGGCTACCTGGGGTAGATGTAAACAACCCCTATGGTATGGACGCAGATACCGTTTATTTGTCTCCGGCACCCCTCTATCACGCCGCTCCATTCGGTTACTGCACGCGAGCACTGGCGCTGGGCGGTACTGTGGTCATGATGCGCAGCTTCGATCCGCAGCTATCGCTCAAATACATTGAGCAGTATCAGATCACCCACTCCCAGTGGGTGCCGACCATGTTTATCCGCATGCTGAAGCTCGAGGCCAATGTTAAACAGGGCTACGACCTGAGCAGTCACCAGTGCGCTATTCACGCCGCTGCGCCCTGCCCAAAAGAGATCAAGCAACAAATGATGGCTTGGTGGGGGCCAATTCTGTGGGAGTACTATGCGGGCACCGAGCGCAACGGTATGACCGTAATTGGCCCCAAGGACTGGCTTGACCATCCTGGCTCTGTGGGCCGCGCTAGCAATAGCACACTGCATATTTGCGATGAGAGTGGTACCGAACTGCCCAATGGCAAAGAGGGCATGGTTTATTTTGAGCAACCCCAGCGCAGCTTTGAATACCATAACGCCCCAGAGAAAACCCAGTCTGCTACCCACCCGCTTCACGACAACTGGACTTCCTTGGGCGATGTCGGCTATGTCGATGCCGACGGCTATCTGTACCTGACCGATCGTAAGGCCTACATGATTATTTCTGGTGGTGTGAACATTTACCCACAGGAGATAGAAGACGCCTTGGTCCTGCACCCTGCGGTGCAAGATGTAGCGGTATTTGGGGTACCCAACGCTGACTTCGGCGAGGAGGTAAAGGCCGTCGTCGAGTTGGCACAGGGCTATCAGCCAACCGACGAAACCGCAGACGACCTGCTTACTTATTCCAAGGAGCAGCTAGCCGGCTACAAGGTGCCGCGCTCTATCGACTTCAGCGACGCGCTGCCTCGTCTGCCCACGGGCAAACTCTATAAGCGCCTGCTTAAGGACCAATACTGGGCCAAGCAAGACGCGGCTAAGTCTTAAAATTTCAGCACGGCTTGAGCCGCAGGCCGCTGCCGGTAACGCTCGTCCCACGCGCAAACGCCGGGGTAGTCGGCGATTACGTCGACCTTGCCGAAACGCGCGAACTGCAGCGCTGATTGCAGCGTGCAGTCTGCAATAGACACCGTGTCACCGCCCAGCAAAGGGCGGCCATCCCGCAAAATGTCTTCTAAATAATCTAAAGCCCTAGGCATTGCCGCCTCTATTTCAGCAGCCACCTTGGGGTCCTTGGGCAGGCCGAGGGGTGAGTTAACCGCGTGCACATAGCGGCCTAAGTTGTTGGCGAAGCGAAACTCCACGTTGCGCTCAATGTCCCGCGCCAAGCCCCGGGCCACCGGATCGCTGGGCTGCAGGCAACCCTCAGGATAAAGATCTTCCAAGAAATAAATGATCGCCAGCGATTCTATAATGAAACTTCCATCCGCCAATTCCAGCGTCGGCAGGGCACCAAAACGGTTGCGCGCTAGATGCTCTGGTTGGTTCTGTTCGCCCTTCAGGGTATTCACTCGGATGTGTTCAATGTCCATCTGAGTGCCCAAGGCCTCACGCTCGGCTAAGTACAAAAAGACCTTAGTTGGGTTCGGTGCTGCGGGCACTCCATAGAGTTTCATCATTGCTTGCTTCCCTTGCGTATTTTTTCTTTAGTCAAGCATCGCGGTGCTGCCGCTGTCCAGCAGATTTACTGATTTAAGCCATGTTGCAAGGGCGGGGTGCTTGCACCAGCGTCTGCGAATACCTAGGATCTCATTCCTATTATTCTTCGAGCCAACCTCCATGGATTCAGCGGCAGTATCATCTGGAACAACTCAGCGCATCGAATGGCGAAAAGCCTTCGGGGCCATGCGACGCCTTATCGACAATCCTGACGCCACCGACGAAGTTTTCACAATCATTGAAGCGCTGGCTGGCAATGCGTTAGAAAAAGGCTTTCGACGTTTTGCCGCAACCGACATGGGCCGCAAAATTTTGGCCGAGCGACGCTCACTGCTCGACACCCTCTTGGACCGCGAGCAGCTGGCCACACACCCAAGACACTCGCTGGCCGGCCACTACCTAAACTTTGTGACCTCAGAAAATATCAGCGCCGAAGGCTTGGTTGGGCCCAGCCAGGGTACGCGCGCGCACCATACGCTGGAGGGCGATAGGCTGCTGTTCGCCAATCGTCAGCGTGACATGCACGACCTTTGGCATACCCTCACCAACTACGGCCGCGACGAACTGGGCGAAGTCTGCTTGCTCGCCTTCACCTGTGCACAGAGTGCAAACCGCGGCCTCGCATTCATTACCTTGGTCGGTACCTTTCAGCTTTCTAGGCAATATGGCAGCGGCGTGCCCAAGGCAGTTCTGCGCGCCTACCGCGATGGCAAGCAAGCCGCATGGCTGCCCGCTCAAGACTGGGAAACTTTGTTGACTCAGCCCATCGGCAGCGTCCGAGCACAGCTCAATATCCGCCCGCCTGCGCGCTATCAGGCGCTGCGGCATCTCGAGCTGGCAAACCAAGCTTAGCCCCGGCAGCCCGGCGCCGGGCGCCAATCAGCAAACCGGAGGGCTCTGTATGGAACGCTTTGATTACATCGTTGTTGGTGCGGGTACAGCGGGCTGCGTGTTGGCCAACCGCCTCTCGAAGGACCCGACAAAGCGGGTGTTACTGCTGGAAGCTGGGAAAAAAGACAATTACTTCTGGATTGATATTCCTGTGGGGTATCTCTATACCATTGGCAACCCCCGCACTGACTGGTGCTTTGAGACCGAGCCTGAGCCGGGTCTAAACGGACGCCGCATTGGCTACGCCCGGGGCAAGGTGCTGGGTGGCTGTTCCTCCATCAACGCCATGATTTATATGCGCGGCCAAAAATCCGACTACGACCATTGGGCCGGGCTTGGCAACCGCGGCTGGGGCTGGAGCGATGTATTGCCTATCTTTCGTCGATCAGAAGACTACCAGCACGGCGCCGACGACTTTCACGGCAGCGGTGGCGAGCTTCGCGTGGAAGAGCGACGCGTCAACTGGGAAATTCTAGACGTTTGGCGGGACGCAGCTGAACAGTGCGGTATCCCAAAAATTGATGAATTCAACCGCGGCGACAATTTCGGCAATGCATACTTCCAGATGAATCAGCGCACTGGTAAGCGCTGGAGCGCCACCCGCGCCTTTCTCGATGCTGTACGTCATCGGCCTAACCTAACGATTATGACTGAGGCCACCGTGGAGTCGCTGCAGCTTGCACAGCAGGACGGCAGCCTACAGGCCACAGGGGTGCAGATCATCCACAAGCGTCAGCGTCGCCACATTCAAGCAGACAGCGAAGTCATTCTTGCCGCCGGGGCCATCGCCTCACCACAGCTGTTGCAGCTATCGGGTATCGGCGCCTCTGCAGACCTGCAAGCTCACGACATAACGGTACAGCACCAACTCACCGGGGTCGGGCAAAACCTACAAGACCACCTGCAAATCCGCACCATTTACCAAGTCGATAACACAGTGACGCTTAATCAGCGGGCGCGCACGCCTTGGGGCATGGCACTCATGGGGTTGGAATACATGGTGCGTAAAACCGGTCCGCTGACCATGCCGCCATCCCAGCTTGGGGCCTTTGCCAAAAGCGACCCCTCCCAAGCCTCGGCTAATATAGAATGGCATGTACAACCACTGTCGCTGGACAAATTTGGCTCACCGCTGCATCGCTACAATGCCATCACGCCTTCTGTGTGCAATTTACGGCCTTCCAGTAGGGGCACAGTAAGGCTGAAATCTGCGAACCCCCACGATGCACCGGCCATCGCGCCAAACTACCTGAGCACCCAATACGACCTCGATGTGGCGGTAGCGGGGCTTAAGTTCACTCGAGACATTATGGCGGCACCGGCACTGGCTGGTTTCAACCCCACCGAGCTAAAACCCGGCCCGCATATCACTAGCGAGGCGGATCTGCAGCGAGCTGCAGGTGACCTTGGCACCACGATTTTCCACCCGGTAGGCACCTGCAAAATGGGACCAGCCCACGACGACAGCGCCGTGGTCGATGACGAACTGAGGGTCCATGGGGTGGGCAGACTGCGGGTTATCGACGCTTCGATTATGCCGACCATCACATCTGGCAATACCAACGCACCAACGGTCATGATTGCTGAACGAGGTGCCGAGTTTATCCGCCGTGACCACGGTCATACCCGTTAACAGAGTCGTTAATACAGCGGTTAAGCGACCTCAAGAAATTGCCGGCATGGAGACCAAATGGCCGGCGATTTAATCGGCGACCTGACTTTCAGTCATAGCGGCATAGGTAAGCACCCGAAAATCATCGCCCAGTGATGTCATATGCGGCACGCTTTGCACCATAAAAATACCGACAAGACTCTCCTTCGGGTCTACCCAAAAGCGAGTACCCGCAGCGCCGCCCCAACTGTAGCTACCGGGGGAGCTGATTTCTCGCGCGCGGCCGGAGTTAAGAACGATACCGACACCCAAGCCGAACCCAATACCTCCACTACCGTGACCCAGGGCTATATCGCCCAACTGATTCGTGGTCATCAACTGAATGGTTTTAGGCGACAGCACCTGCACGCCGTCGAGTTCACCACCGTTTAGCAGCATTTGGCTAAAGCGCAGATAATCTCTGGCAGTAGACACCAAGTCACCTCCGCCGCCTTCAAGTTTCGGCTGTTGCACGAAACCCGCATTTAGCCATGCGTCGGCCACCTCCAGCCCTTGGCTTGGTGGGGCAGATAAATAGTTGAAAACATCCATGCCCTTGGGCTTATACAGCTGAGTTAAACGCGGCAATTTGTCTTCGGGCACGTAAAAAGCGGTGTCGTGCATACCGAGCGGGGCGAACAGCCGCTGCTGCAAAAATTCGCCAAAGCGCATGCCAGACAGCACCTCGATTAGCCGACCCTGAATATCGTTGGCAATACTGTAATGCCATTGGGTGCCAGGTTCGTACTGCAGCGGCAGCTTGCCCAATTTGGCCACCAACTCCTGCAGATTACTATCCCCTGCCAGCAAAATCCCACGGTACATTTGGTCGACCTCGGTATTACCGAAAATGCCGTAAGTAAAACCTGCCGTATGGGTCAGCAAATCGTGAATTGTCGGCTGCCGGGCGGGAGCGCGGGTCTGCCCGACTAACGCCTCATTACTCTCCCCCGTGGTGCGGGTCACGATGCCATCGGAGACCACTCCAGTACCGGCAGTGGACAGTGCAACCTGCAGGTTAGCCAGTTCCGGAATGTACTTGGCAACCGGATCGTTAAGACGGAACTTACCCTCTTCATAGAGCATCATCAGGGCAACACTGGTTACCGGCTTGCTCATGGAATAAATGCGGTAAATCGCGTCTGCTGACATTCGCCTACCGGCTTCGCGATCGGCCATGCCATAAGTTTGGCGATATACTACCTTGCCGTTGCGCGCTATCAGCCCCATGCCACCCACCATGGTACCGTCGGCCACCTTGGCGTCCATAAAGGTCGAGAGGCGCTGCAGACGCTCGCTGGAAAAGCCCTGCCGTTCTGGTGAACTGCTGGCAATTTCTCGGGCCTGAACCCCTCCCGCAGCCAACAGCAACGCTGCCGCAATTAATGTCGTGAGATGCCGCATCATGGCACTACCCCTATGCTTAGTTACCGAATCTGAAGCGCAGCTTGGCGACAAAGGTGTCAATCACCGGCTCGCTTAAACTCTCGTCAAATAGGTCTGGCACGTCGTATTCATCGGTTGGTCGCAGCGAGTTGCCGCGGTTATACACCAGATAAAAGTCGGTGAGCGGGGCGATTTCCCAGCGGTAGCGCAGTTGAGTAGTCAGCTGGGTAATGTTGAAGTTGTAGTTATCCTGTTGGCGTGCGGCTGCAATCAGGTCGACGTCGCCCTCTGGAATCACAAAAAACCCTTTGTCGGTCGCACGCACACCGGCCCACTGCAGGTTCCAACGCAACTGGTGACCGGGAGCCATGTACCAATTCACATCAATGGACGGCAGCCACTCGTCCGCGTCAAAGGCGCCAAAGTTGCGGTCACCTTGATGCACTACCCAGCCGCTGCGGTTCGTATAGCGCAGATCGAACGCAATGCTGATCTGATCTACCGGCAGGTAAGTCAAGCCGACTAGAGCATTGTAGGACCAGTCGCCGAGATCCTCTTGATTGCCACCCAAGCCAAAGGTAAAGCTCAGGGTCTTAGCTGCGTCTGTAGATAGATAGCTTTCAAACCAGCCGCCACCATCTACTCGATACGCACCATTGCCACGGCTATTGATATCCTCGTAACGCTGGGGGAAGTAGCCAATACCCCCTCGCAGCGTGTTACGTCCGGGCAGCACAATGGAAGAGCGCCATAAAATTGCGCTGTCAGTGATTTGATCTTCACTTAAGTTGTGCTGGTGCTTGAGCACCAGTGTGGTGCGATAGTTGCTTAGCGAGGCCGAGACATCCTGCTTGTTGTACAACAGTACGTATCGGGCTTTGACATAGTCGTTGCGCAGCAAAAAGCCTAAATCGTTGAAGTCCACATCTTCATCCATGATGTCTACTTCGAACTTATGCCGCAGATTTGGGCCAGTCGCATACAGCGCGTCGAACATCGCACCGTATCCGGTGACACCGTCGCGATCGCTCATAATCAGCTGAGCATCCGCCTTGAGCGACCCGTCCTCGTTACGCAGGTGGCCATCCAAACTGTGCACGCTGGCGTCATACTCGCTGCCGCTTACCAGCGTACCCATGTAACCTACGGACCTTGAATTCGGCGCGCCGTAGGCTAGTCGGGCAACCGCGAAGTCTCGCCCAGAACCGCTGAGCAGCAATTGCTGATCGTTGGCATCACGCGCAAGCCATTCCACATCGTCTTCAAAAGCGGTGAGCAGACCATAACGGAAATTTTTAGCACTACCCGTGACCTTGGCGGCGGCAAGCAAGTCTGTGGGCACGTCGCGCTGACCGCGATCAACAGTCACGTCATCAGGCACCGACATTTGGTTGGCGGTGCCGCCGATGCGCCGAGTATTCATTAACGACACCGGCAGAGGCACATGCTCTTGCAAAAAAAGCCTGCGCGAGGTGGTCGAAAAATCTCCGTTCAAGGCGATTTGACTGATTGAGCTGAAATCGTCTCTGGGCATTACGTTAAAGACTTCGCTGCCTTCCAAAAAGAACAGTCGCTTTTCGGGAAAGAAGGTTTCACTCGCGGTCAGATTCAGCACCACGTCATCTGACTCCACTGCGCCAAAATCCGGATTCACAGACCCGGACGTCTGCAGTAGAGGCGAAGGCTGCCACGCGAAGTCAGCACCCACGCGCAAGCTTTTATCGCCATACACTTCGTCATAAGTTGCCGCTGCAAAGGGAATAAACGACAGTTTTTTAACTGGCTGAACCCCATTCATTTGAATGCGATTGAACGCCGAAACGAATCGTTTACTGGAAACACCATAGCCCGGCCACTGATAACGCTGGTTTTTGGTGAGACACCAAGCGGCTTGCTGCAAAACCCATGTTACGTAACCCGTCAAGAGCTGGCATGTCCAACATTGACCAGGGCAGAAACATTTCAGCGCTCCAACCTGTTGCAGTGCGCGCCGACTTGCCGATCCATGGCCCATCCCAATCGCGCTGCCAACGCCGTTCCGGCAACACCTTACCGTCAGCCAAGCTGTCACCCAGCGCCACCCAGAACCAATAACCCAACTTGGCCTCGCCAGAAGGATCTAGGGTAACGCCAAAGGTATCTCTATCCACCCAATCGTCGCGCCGGGTGACTCTCTCGACAATGGTGTCGGCTGGTTGCTGCATATCGGAGCTGACATACAGACCTTTCTCGGTCGCAAAAAAACGCACCTTGGTGGCGTATTTTGCAGGCTCGCCTAGGGCTGGTATCGAAACCCGCATATTGTCGTAATAAGGAATATCACGCCAAGTGGCTTCCTCTATGCGTCCATCGATGGTGATGTTGGCGGCCTCATGATCCAAGGTTTGAATTTGCAGTTCGTTCAGATCAATACCAGCTTCAGAACCATATACGGTTTGCGCGCCCGGCCCAGCGAAGTCCGCTAGCAGGTCAGGCTGTGCAGCTCGTGCAGGCCGCGCTGCCAAGCGTTTATCGGCTTCGGCTTGCGCCTTGGTTTTGGTCTCGGCTTGCGCCTTGGTTTTGGTCTCGGCTCGCGCCTCGGTTTGCCCAGGCATAGAAGCTAACGACTGGGCGGGGCCAAGGTTCGCAGCGAGTAACGATAAGCTCGGCAAACTGGCGCTGCGAATATGCCAAGCATCGGCAAAGCCGTTGTTACGCAGCCTGTTTAGCAGCTCTCGACTTTGCATGGCCCTACTCTGGGCGACAACCCGAAACAGCGTCCGACCTGCACTCTCGCCGCGTAGCACAGACAGACTTATGCCCTGTGCAGTGGCCTGAGTTTGCAATTCGCTGACGCGTCGCACGGCGTTGGCGCGCTCGCCAAAACTAGCAACAACGACGCCGCTACCAACGTCGGCAACCTGAGCACTCACCGGACGTACCGACAAAGCGATGGTCATCGCCAGGCACAGCAGCACAAAACTGACGCTGGGCACGCACAGACACCCATGCTGAAAACCGCGCAGAATCCAAGGCACAACGGATTGCCGCATCATAACCTCCAACACCGATAAACCCCCGCGGCACAATTGCTTAACCGCAACAAGAACTGAATGAAGCCAGCAAGTCTGCGATATTTCACTATTGAAAGATAGGCTAGACGCTGGTTGAGAGATGAGTTGCCCGCTTGACCCAAGCAGCCGATCACGCGATTGTTCTGCCCGTTTAGTTACATTCGCTGTCGCACACACAAAGGGAGAGGGTAATGAGCATCGCACAATCGACCACTGACGAACTGATATTGGAGCAACACGATCGAGTACTGCTGATCAAACTGAACCGGCCAGACAGGCTCAACGCCATCAGCCGTGACATGCTCGATGAGTTGTCGGCGAAAGTCGTCGCGGCAGACAAAGATCCGCAGATACGCTGCATCGTACTCACCGGCGAGGGCAAGGGTTTTTGCGCGGGGCTCGACTTGGTCGATACCAACAAACGACGCTCTGACGAGCACGGTGAGGGTGGCGGCGAGCACAACCGGCCACCGCGCAAGCTATTTGATCTGCGCGATGCGCCTATCAACGTTATGTGGCACTGCGATACGCCCATCATCTGTGCGGTCAACGGCGCCGCTGCGGGTTATGGCATGGACCTAACCTTACTCTGCGACATGCGCATTATGTCCGAGCGCGGCAAGATGGCTGCGATTACCGCCAAGCGCAATGTGGTTCCGGAAAGCGGCGGTACTTGGCTGTTGCCCCGCCTTGTGGGCTGGGCGAAGTCTGCGGAATTGTACTATCGTGGCCGCACGGTACTTGCCGATGAATGTTTGGCGTTAGGACTGGTCAACACCGTTGTGCCCCACGAAGAACTGCTGCCGACTGCCATGGCTTGGGCCCAAGAGGTAGCAGACAACGCGCCCATGGCGGTGCAGACCACAAAGCGCATGATGCGTATGGGTCTCGAAGAATCCTATGATACGGCTGTCGACCACCTCATGGTGCACCTATCCGGCATGTTCGCTAGCGAGGACTTCGAAGAGGGCCTCAAAGCCTTTTTAGAAAAGCGTAAACCCAACTTCACCGGACGCTAGCGTTTCGCGTCGTCGCGAATCACCCTTGCGCCGGTAGGATCGACCAGCCGGCCATGCACAATCTGATTGTTGGCGTGACCAAGCTGCTGCAATGACATGGCGCCCTGCAGGGCTGTCCAAAAGCCTTGGGCGTCCTGGGCTTGATTAACGCTTTGTTTTGCCAGTCGCAACCCCATACTCGGACGACTCGCAATCCGTTCGGCCATGGTCTGGGTGAATTGCGGCAACTCCTCGGCTGCTACCACATGATTGACCATGCCCAGAGCCTTGGCCTCGTCCGCGCTCATTTTATCGCCAGTGAACAGCAACTCCTTGGCCTTGCGCGGCCCCATTTCCCAAGGATGAGCAAAGTACTCAACGCCGTTCACTCCGAAAGCGACGACCGGATCCGAAAAGGTCGCATCGGTCGACGCGACAATCAGATCGCAGACCCAAATCAGCATCAACCCGCCGGCAATCACCTTGCCATGTACCTGTGCGATGGTTGGCTTGGGTAAATTCCGCCAGCGCCAACACAGACCGAGATAAATCTCCTCCTCCTGAGACTGATAGCCCTCTGCCCCCGGCTTGGTGTAACCGCCCCAGTTGGATACGGGTGTGAAGTCTGTCATTGAGGTTTGGTCGGCCAAATCATGTCCCGAGGAAAAGTGTGGCCCATTAGCGTCGAGCACGATCACCTTAACTTCATCATCTTGCGCTGCTCGATCAAAAGCATCGTTCAGCTCATAGAGCATGGTTTTATCCTGCGCGTTACGCACATCGACACGGGTAAGGGTAATACGCGCAACTTGATTGCTTACGCCGTAAAGAATAGTGGAAAACTCTGACATCCCTGCCTCCTCGGAATACAATGCCCGCATAATAGCAAGACCGTTGTTTGCTGCCTCGCAAAACCGCGAGGCACGAACTAAAAACGTTAACCACCGAGGATACAGCGTGGCCGCACAGACGCCACAACCGCCATCATCTGAGACCTTCAATCCGCAAACCGACACCAAGCTGAAGCGTCTTGCCGGCGCGAATTTCGGCTGGCGCTGGTTCGCCGTTGGGCTTATTTTCGCCTTGGGCCTTATCGCCTTTGCCAACGGTGCCGCCCTAACGGAACGTCCTGGGGTCTCGCAGGCCCCCCTACTTGTGCAGGTGTACTACATTCTCGGCCTGTTTGTCGTTGGCGGCCTCGATCTTGGCGTACCTAGCGGCGGCCCAATGTGGGCGCGCAGCATGCTCTGGGCCGCGTTCTTTGGTGCCCCCTTACTCACTGCTTCCACAGTGGTTGAAGCCGTTTTGCGAGTTATCAATCCACAGCGCTGGCTGCTGCGCAACCTGCAGGACCATGTGGTGATTTTCGGATCC
>JAACDW010000147.1 GCA_009936775.1 Pseudomonadota bacterium | reverse complement strand
CTGTTCTGTCACTGTTCTTTCTCTGTTCTATCATTGGGCCGGTCGCTGTCGCTATGCGTAGCGTCTGAAAGTTCTGGCAGCAGTTTGATGGCGATGTGTAGGCCGTTGCCGCCAAGGCGAAATACGCAGGAAAGGCAGGCGAAATACCCGTCAATGCGCCGCTCTGAGGTGGTCGAGTGCCTGTCGAGGCAAAAATATTTGGTGGGCCATGGACCTCGGGGCTACACTGAGGTGATGCAACAAGAGTAATAAGAACGTGGACTACGCTGCGCGTGAAAGAGAAGCCGATTTCCTTATGAATGAGGTGTTTAAGGTTCAGGAAAACTGGTCACAAATGGACGCCTATAGCGAACTATCGCCAGACTTGGTGAAAGCCGTTGTTGCAGAGGGCGGGCGGTTAGCGGCCGAGGTAATGGCGCCCTTGAATGAGGTTGGCGACGCTCACGGCTGCCAACTCACGGATGGTGAGGTAACCACTCCACCCGGCTTCAAAGAGGCCTTTGCTGAACTTACCCAAGGCGGATGGCTTGGCCTGTCTGGTAATCCTGCCTTTGGCGGTCAAGGCATGCCTAAGAGTCTGGCGGGGCTTATCGAAGAAATGTTTTGGGCTGCCAACAGCAGCCTGTTCCTCTACGGCTCGCTGACGGTAGGGGCCTGTTTGAGCATAGATGCCCACGGCACCGCCGCACAGAAGCGTACCTATTTGGAGAAGCTGTATAGCGGCCAGTGGACTGGCGCCATGGCGCTTACTGAATCTCATGCGGGTACGGATCTAGGCATGATGCGAACCAAGGCTGAGCCGCGCGCAGATGGATCCTACAGCATCACCGGCACGAAAATTTTTATTACCAGTGGCGAACACGATATGGCGGAAAATATCGTTCATCTGACGCTGGCGCGAATTACGGATGGACCAAAAGGCACGAAGGGTATTTCTTTGTTCATCGTGCCCAAGTTCGTGCCCGATGCCGATGCGGAGCTGGGTCCACGCAACGGGTGGTCTAGTGGTTCCCTAGAACAAAAAATGGGTATCAAGGGCAGTGCAACTTCGGTAATCAATTACGACGGCGCACAGGGCTTTTTGCTTGGCGAGGAGCATCAGGGTTTGGCCGCTATGTTTACCATGATGAATTACGAACGCCTCAGCGTCGGCCTACAGGGTCTCGGTGCAGGTGATCTGGCCTACCAGCACTCGGCGCGTTATGCCCAAGATCGAATCCAAGGTCGTGCGGCTACGGGCGCACAGAACCCAAACGCCGAGGCGGACACCCTGCTTGTGCATCCCGATGTGCGACGCATGTTGCTAACTCAGCGTGCCTATACCGAGGGCTGCCGCGCTTTCGCATTTTTTGCCGGCATGCAGCTGGATGAGGCTAAGCACAAGGGTGATGAGCGGGCCGGCCGCTTCGGCCAGTTGCTGACACCGGTGGTGAAAGCATTTCTTACCGATAAAGGCTTGGAAGGCGCGGTGATGGCCCAGCAAGTCCTCGGCGGACATGGCTATGTGAAAGAGTGGGGGGTAGAGCAGATTGTTCGTGATGCCCGCATAGCGCAGATTTACGAAGGCACCAATGGCATTCAGGCCTTAGATTTAGCCGGTCGCAAAGTCGTCCGAGACGGTGGTAAAACACTGGCCGAACTGCTGCAGGTGCTGGCACGCTTTGATATCGACCCAGATTTTAAAGAACCAGTGGATCAAGCTTTTGCGCGGCTGCGACGGGTGACTCAATCCATGGTCGCCAGAAGTAACGAAGATGCCAATTTAGCCGGTGCAGTATCTACAGACTTTCTCGACTTAATGGGCATGACCCTTTGCGCTTGGGCATGGGGCGTGATGACACAGTGCGCGGGTACGGACGACTTCGGGGAAGCCAAAAAGCAAACGGCGCGCTTCTTTTTCGCGCGCCTGCTGCCTCGCACGGTGGGTCTTGAGGAAAGCATCATGGCGGATTCTGATGTGCTTATGGACATGCCCGAGGCGCTGTTTAGCGCCTAGCAAGGAGCATGTCGTCGGCAGATTAGTAAAGCGCGGTAGGTTGCCGCGCCTTGTCGCTAACCGGGTCAGCCGCGCGGGTAGACCCAAGGATGAGAGGACGACAAGCCACCATCTACTGGGACCGCTTGGCCATTCACATAGGATGCTCGGTCACTGAGCAAGAAACACGCCATTTCACCAATTTCGCTAGGTTGCCCGAATCGCTTCAGCGGATTGATTTGGCCAATCTTGTCCTCGCTGCCGCGTTCTCTAGCACGTTCAAAGGTAGGCTTAGTCATGCCGGTTTCGATCAGTCCGGGGCATATGGCATTGATGCGTACTCCGCTGCCGTAGGTCTGGTAGGCGGTGGTTTGAACAATACTGATAACGCCCGCCTTACTGGCGGAGTAGTCCACCCCGCCAGCGTTCGCGCGCAGCCCAGCCACTGAAGCGGTGCATAAAATAGCGCCCTGACCTTGGGCCAAGAAGTGCTTGAGGCTGTGTTTAACAGCGAGGAATACGCCACCCGTGTTAACTCCTAAGGTACGTTGCCAGTCGTCTACTGTGAGCTCGGTAACCGACTTGCCGCCGCCAGACACTCCGGCGTTGGCATAGATACCGTCGATGCTGCCAAACTCATCGACACAGCATTGAACAAAGGCCTCTACCTCGGCCTCTTCTGCAACGTTGGCGCGTAAGGCCATTGCGTTACCACCCGCCGCCGTAATTTCACTGGCCGTAGTCTGCGCCTCTTCGCTTAGGTCTACACACAGCACATTGGCGCCATAGCTGGCGGCCAACAGACTGGTCGCCTTGCCAATGCCGCTGGCTGCTCCTGTAATGACGATATTTTTGTTTGCTAGCATAACTCCCCCAAAGTTTGTCGCGTTTGATAACACAGCGGCTCAGCCCTGTTGCTCCAACGCCTCCACCAATAGTTGATAGATGCCACCAAAGGCACCGTTACTCATAATCACCACATGTCTTTTGCGTCCACTGGAATCTTGCGGATCATTAACCAGTTGGCGGACCAACTTGTCGACGTTGTCGACAATTTGCGCCGGCACAACGCACTGCTCGGCAATTTCGTGCAGGTCCCATTTGATGTTCTCGGCGCGAAACCAGATCACGCGATCCGCTGCGGCACAGCATGTTGTTAACTCATTGCGCAGCGCGCCCAGCGACATGGTGTGGGTGCGCGGCTCGATAACTGCAATAATTTCGTCTTGGCTGTATTGCGCCCGCAGGCCCTGCAAGGTAGTGCGAATGGCGGTTGGATGATGCGCGAAGTCATCGTAGACCACAGTGTGCGGGTTGGCGTAGATCACCTCCATGCGACGTTTTACACCGCGAAAGTCGGATAGTGCCTCAATAGCGACCGCTGGCTGAACGCCGGCATGCCGTGCTGCTGCAATGGCATTGAGCGCATTGGTTTTGTTGTGCTCGCCAAGCAAGGCCCAGCAAATTTCTCCTTGGGCCTCGTCGTTGAGGAGCACGGTGAAACGCGAGTTATCGCCTTTTGCGCTGCGATAAGACCAGTGCTCGCCGTTGTCTTGATCTCCTTTACGCTTCACGGCTCTTTGTCCGACTCTCGCCACCGGAGTCCAGCAGCCGGCGTTGAGCACCTCGTTAACGGGCTCACTCTCGCTGGGTGCAACAATGAGTCCTTCGCTAGGAATGGTTCGTAGCAGCAGATGAAACTGGGCTTGAATGGCGGCGAGATCGGCAAAGATGTCGGCGTGGTCGTATTCGAGGTTGTTCAGAATTGTCGTTCGCGGCCGGTAGTGGACGAACTTTGAACGTCGGTCGAAATAGCTGGTGTCGTATTCATCAGCTTCCACCACAAAAAATGCCGTTTCGCCAAGGCGCGCCGAAGCCGTAAAGTTGGCAGGTGCGCCACCGATCAGGAAACCCGGCGCCATTCCGGCGTAGTCGAGAATCCATGCGACCATGCTTGCGGTGGTAGTTTTGCCGTGGGTGCCCGCTACAGCAATGACCCAGCGGTCATGCAATATGGTGTCGCCCAGCCATTGCGCACCCGAGCTATACCGCAGCCCCTGATTGAGAACGTATTCGATGGCTTCGCTACCCCGAGGCAGGCTGGCGTTGCCAACAATAACTAGGTCTGGTGCTGGCTGCAGTTGCGTCCGGTCGAAGCCTTCGTACACGGTAATGTCCGCAGCCGCTAACAGATCAGACATGGGCGGGTAAATTTTCCCATCGCTGCCACTCACCTCAAAGCCCAAATCTTTGGCGAGCAGCGCCAGACTGCCCATTAGCGTACCGCCAATGCCAAGAAAGTAGAGGTGTCCTTGCATAGTGGAGGGTCCTATTCGATCCGGCTTGCCCAGTCAGTGCCCTAGTCAGGCCCCAGTCAGGGCCTTGTTAGGTTTGACCAACGACAAGCTGGCCTATGGATACGCTAATCAGCGTCAGAAAAAATGCCAGCGCCACGGCTAGGGCCATATAAATTTCCATGGCCTTGTGCAGGATGTAGCCAAAAACGAGAATGCTCCAAAAAAAGATCAGCAGCGCGAGCGTGGTCATGAAGTCTACCTTGAGTAGTTGCATTACCGCGATACAAACACCAATGACCATATTCAGCAGCAGGTCACAGCCCAGATAGGCGCTAAGCGTCTGGGTTAAACGGGCTGCCTTACCTACTGACATCAGCAAGCCGTAAATGATCAGCACTTGAGCGGCAAGGCTGGTCAAAATTGTGGTGGCGACAGTGATAGCAGGCTGCGTGCCAATGCTCGTAGAGATGATCAAGCTCAAAACGATATTGCAGACTGTGATGACCAGCAGCAAAAAGCTGCTGGCGGGCAGCAACTCGGGGCCGCTCTTAAGCTGGGCGATTCGCCAAAATAAATTGAGGATGGGGAGCATGGGATTTTCTGGATTTTGTTAACAGAAATTGTCGCACAAAAGTGGCGCTTCACGGACAATTGAAATAGCTCATCGACGTGCTGTCGATTGCCTGCAAACCTGAATTTTAGGAGTCCTCATGCCCAAACCCAACGCCTTTTACGCACAATCCGGGGGGGTAACGTCGGTTATAAACGCATCGGCCTGTGGGTTAATCGAGACCGCGCGTGCGCACAAAGCCCAAATCGGCAAGGTTCTGGTAGGACGCAATGGCATTCTCGGCGCGCTCAATGAAGAGCTAATCGATACCTCAAAAGAGTCGAAGAAAGATATTGCCGGTTTGCGCAGTACCCCAGGCGGGGCATTTGGCTCCTGTCGCTTTAAGCTTAAGTCGCTAGAGGAAGATGCGCGGGAGTACCGCCGCCTGATCGACGTGTTTAAGGCCCACAACATCCACTATTTTTTCTACAACGGTGGCGGCGACTCTCAGGACACAGCGAACAAGGTGTCTCAACTCGGCAAAAGAATGGACTACCCGCTGCAGGCCATTGGCATTCCTAAAACCGTGGACAACGACTTACCCTTTACCGATACCTGCCCGGGTTTCGGTTCCGTGGCAAAGTATGTTGCGACCTCCACCAAGGAGGCGGCGCTTGATGTGGAGTCCATGTGCGAGACCTCGACCAAGGTTTTCGTGCTAGAGGTGATGGGCCGTCATGCAGGCTGGATCGCCGCTGCGGGCGCGTTGGCGCAGCAACACAGCGGTGACGCGCCGCATATCATTTTGCTGCCGGAAGTGGCGTTCAACAAAAAAGCTTTCCTTGCCAAGGTAAGTGCAACCGTCCGCAGCAAGGGGTTTTGCGTCGTCGTTGTTTCAGAAGGTGCGCGATTCGCCAATGGCAAGTTCCTCGGCGAGTCTGGGGCGGCAAAGGACGCCTTCGGTCATGCCCAACTTGGCGGTGTCGCGCCTACGGTTGCCAATATGATTAAGGATGCCTTGGGCTACAAGTACCATTGGGCGGTAGCCGACTATCTGCAGCGGTCGGCTCGGCATTTGGCCTCGGCGACGGATGTAGAACAGGCCTATGCGCTAGGTAAGGCGGCGGTTGAATTTGCGCTTGCGGGTAAGACCGCAGTGATGCCGACCATTGTGCGCACTAGCGATCAGCCCTACCGCTGGAAAATCGGCGAAGCCAAGCTGTCCAAGGTCGCCAATGTGGAACGTTTTATGCCCAAGAGCTATATCACCAAGGACGGCTTTGGCATCACCGCAAAGGCACGACGCTATCTTGCGCCGCTGATCGCGGGTGAAGACTATCCAGTGTTCAAAAACGGCGTACCACACTATGTGCGGCTGCAGAATCAGCTTGTTGCAAAGAGGTTGCCGACCAAGTGGTAGTGGGTTGCAAGCAAGTTTGTCGGTGCTTGAAGGGGTAATGTCAGGCGAAAAAAAGGGGCCAAGGCCCCTTTTTTCTGCTGCGGTTTGGTAGCTAGGCTAGAACCGGCGCAATTACCAAGCTCACAATGGCCATGACGTTGATCAAAATGTTCATTGCCGGACCGGAGGTGTCTTTGAAGGGGTCGCCAACGGTGTCGCCGACCACGGCAGCAGCGTGAACGTCTGAACCCTTACCGCCCAGATTGCCCTTCTCGACGTATTTCTTTGCGTTGTCCCAAGCACCGCCGGCATTTGCCATGGTCAGCGCTAACAAAACGCAGCCCAGGAGGGCGCCGCCCAAGGTGCCACCGAGTGCTTCAGCGCCAAGACCGAAGCCAACGACAATGGGTACCCCAACGGCGATGATTCCCGGCATCAACATTTTCTTTAGCGCCGCGGTGGTAGCGATGTCGACGCACTTGGCCGTATCGGGCTCAGCGGTGCCTTCCATCAGTCCGGGAATCTCACGGAATTGACGACGAATTTCCTGAATCATTTCCATAGCCGCTTCACCAACCGACGTCATTGTCATGCTGGCGATCAAGAAAGGTACTAGGCCACCAATGAACAGGCCGATAAGAACATTGGGATCACCAATGTGAAGGATGAAGTCGCCGCCGCGTGTGGCGGATACGGTTTCTACAAAGGCCGCGATAATGGCTAGCGCCGCTAGTGCCGCAGCACCAATAGCAAAGCCCTTGCCCATTGCCGCTGTGGTATTACCCAGCTCATCCAGCGAGTCAGTAATGGCCCGGGTTTCTGCACCCAAACCGCCCATTTCAGCAATGCCGCCAGCGTTATCAGCAACCGGACCATAGGCGTCTACCGCCATGGTCATGCCGACCGTGGCCAGCAGGCCAACTGCTGCAACACCCACGCCGTAGAGGCCGGCCAGCATGGTGGACACATAGATGATGGCGCAGATAATTAAGATAGGGCCAACGACAGACTGCATGCCGGTCGCGAGGCCGGTAATCATTACCGTCGCTGGACCGGTTTTGCCAGATTCGGCTATGCGCACGACCGGTGAGGATGATGTGTAGTACTCGGTAATCAGACCGATACCGACACCACCAGCTGCGCCGAATAACACCGCGAGCCAAATGTTGTTGGAAACACCGAGGTTGCCCATAACGAAGTAGGCGGCTGCGATAAAGAGAACCGGTGTGCCGACCATGCCAATGCGCAGAGCAACGGCTGGGTTAGCGTTTGAGAAGCTGCGCACGACGCCGATGCCGATAATCGAAGCGATCAAACCGGTGGAGGCGAGTGCCAGAGGCAGAAACATAAGTGCCGCGCGGGCGTCGCCTTCGCTGGCATTGGGGACCAAGGCGTTCAGTGAGCCAAGCGCCAAGGTCGAAGCAATGGCGATGGTCGCAATCATGGAACCACAGTAGGACTCAAAGATGTCTGAACCCATGCCTGCCACGTCACCGACATTGTCACCGACGTTATCGGCGATAACGCCAGGATTACGCGGATCGTCCTCTGGGATACCTTGCTCGAGCTTACCAACGAGGTCAGCGCCAACGTCGGCACTCTTCGTATAGATGCCGCCGCCTACACGAGAGAACAAAGCAACGACCGAAGCTCCCATGCCGAATCCGTGGATATGGTGGGCGCTTTCTGGATCGTTACCGAAGTAAAGGTAAACTAAGCCCAGGCCCAATAGGCCAAGGGATGCAACCGCCAGACCCATAATCGAGCCGCCATAAAAGGCGACGGTGAGGGCTGCTGCTTGGCCCTGTGAGTGAGCTGCCGCGGTGGTTCGCACATTGGCTTGGGTCGCCGTGTACATGCCAAACCACCCGGCACAGGCTGACGACAGCGCGCCAGCCAAGAAGGCGATAGCGGTGTTTTCACCAAGACCGGGTGTAAGGAATACCCCGATAAGTAGCACCACGGCAAATATTGCCAGCATGGTGTACTCGCGCTTCATAAAAACCATGGCACCTTCGTGAATGGCGTCTGCAATTTTCACGAGCTCCGCACTGCCCGGGTCATAGCGACGCACAATGGCGTAAATGATGACGGCGACCGCAAGGCCAACGGCACCAATAAATGGTGGAAGTAGGGTTGAAGTCATTTTTATCCCCAGCAAATAAAAGAAATTGGTCGAGGCGCGTTAGCCGTGGTTCCTAGGTGAGCCCACAGCAAAGTCCCCACTCCTCAGAGCGCGCGTATCATAACAGCGTGGTTCCGACTTACCAGCCGAAATGCCCTTGCAAGGCGAGTAATACGCAGCGCTGACCTGTTCCAGCTAGCCCTGGGCGAGCAGTGCGCGCAAATCGATAATGGCAGCGTTGGCACGGGAGATGTGCGAGGCCATGATCAAAGAGTGGTTGGCGACAACGCCAAAACCATCGCCGTTGAGCACTATGGGGCTGAATAAGCTGTCTTGGGTAGGTTCCAACTCGCGGATGATTTGACGCAGCGAAACTCGGGCCGCTTTTTTGTCAAGCACTTCGCCGAAGTCGTTTTCAACGGCCTCAAGCAGGTGCAGTAGCGCCCAAGTAAATCCTCGGGCTTCATAGAACACGTCGTCGATTTCCAGCCAAGGCGTTTGTACGATTTGTTCGGTCGGTGTTGCGGTACTTTGCATGGCATTGGCGTCACCGGCCAGCGAGGTGTCCAGTTGACGTTTGCCAACACTGGCAGAAAGCCGTTGCGATAGGCTGCCGAGTCGGGTCTCCATGGCCGCAAGCCAGGACTGTAGATTGTCGCTGCGCGCATAAAACTGGGCATCGTTCGCTGATTGGTCCGAAAGTCGTGCTAGGTAGATGGTCATTTGCTCGATACCAGCTTGATACTCGCCCTCAGTATCCGGCAGAAACCAAGAATTATTGTCGAAGAAGAACTGACCCTCGGCGGCGGCCAGATTTGGGTCTTCTGCAGACTGACTCTGAGAACGGGAAAAATCGTTGCGGAAAACCCTCACGGTATCGCGCAGCATGGTGAGCGCGCCGATTTCCCAGGAGGGAATGTTGTCGAGCCAAACCCCCGGCGGGAACAAGTCATTGGTTAAATAGCCACCGGACTTTTGCAGCAAGGTTTGCGCCACATGGGTGGTTGTTGCAGTGGTCAAATTACCGGTAACAGCGGCCTCACCCTGAGTTGACGCCATTGCCCGCGCTACGCTGGCAACATCAAAACGATCGGGCTCTTGGCTCCACCAGATGCCGAGGGCGAGAGTGAGGATAAGATACAAACCGATGAGCGTAGCAAGGCCTCTGAACAACGGGCGTTTGGCGGTACTTTTTTCGCTGCCCTGTTGCGCATCAAAGCTACTTCCCAGCGACTGCGGCTCGGTTGGATCGGGGCCGATGGTATCGTTGTAACGTCGCCAAAATTTCCAATTCATGATGTTGTCTCGTTTGGCTCAAGTTCGCGAGCTGGGTTTGGGGTCCCACGACTGCTGCTAGGAGCAGGCCATTGGCCGCCATTGTAGCGGTCGCGCTAGCACAATTGGGCCGCAAATTGCGTTTTTGCCTAATGGCCCTGGTGCGGGTTTTGGCCGCCCTGCATCCATTGCTGCATTGGTATCAGAGCGAAGGTAGTTTGCAGCGTGGCGCCATCTGCAAACTCCATGTCCAGCGTTAGGTTTTCGACCCCAGTGGGTAGGTCACGAATCATTAGATGTTTGCCGCCCGGTTGAAACACGGTTTGTTCGTCTGCAGCAATGGTCACCGAGGTCAGTGGCCGCATGGTGGTGCCAGCGCCCTCTACGACGGTGCTATGCATTTGCACATCAAGGTCGGGAGCCGAGATCCGGGTCAGGGTCACGCTCTCGAAGCCGTGATTCATCAAGGTAAAGTAGCCTGCGGCAATGGTTTGGCCCGGGGCTGGAATGTTGATGCGCGGGTTAACCAGATGCAGAGCGTCCAGCGCCGACATCTGCGCTGTCAGATCAGCGCCAATCTCATCGGCGTTATCTTGCTTCATCCCGGCACTGCAGCCTGTGATCAGCACGGCCGTAAGTAAAATACGAATAGTGGAGAAAGACAAGGCGTTGGTTAAAGCGTAATGGCTGGGGTTAATCGGGTTCATAAGTACAGACTCGCTCTAGTCGTTCAGGGGTAGAAATCATAGTCGCCGCACGCGGCCGGTGTTGGTATTGGTTGCGTAGGAATCCAGCTCGCAATGCTTGATAGAGCATGCGCGCTTTCGCGTCGTTGGCTGCGGCGATGACGAAGCGGCAAGTCGCGCTAGCATCAACGAGCAACCGGTCGATAGTGCGACTAAGGCCGGCAGGTGAAAGCCCTTGTACGACCACAGTTTTCCGCGCCGATTTGTCCATTGCCGCAACAAACTCTGCCGCCGCTGCGATGGACGGATGAGCGGGATCAATCAAACTGCCACGCTTCAGCATAGATTGGGCAGTGCTACCATTGCCCTGCTTGGCCGCATCGATGGCTAAGGCGAGGTAGCGCTCGACAATTTGTTCGAGGCCCCGGTGGGCTGCTGTGTTGTTGGGGTCAATAAGCAACACGCTGCGAAACAACTGCAACGCGCTGCCTTGCACTGGAAAACCCAGATGATCCTTGGCGAAGGCGTCTTCGGCGGCGAAGAGTAAAGTCTGGAGGCGCTGCTGCTCTGCAGCGCTTAGCCTTGGCAGCGGCTCGGCCCCGCTGCCTCCGTGCGGCCCAGTGCACCCCCAACATAGGCTGCATAGAGCGAAAAAAATCAGTGCATGGTTTTTGGCTTTCATTACAGCAGCTAGGTTGGCATCGCAGTCCAGATGCATGGCGGATGTCTGTCTATTGGATTCAAGGCCGCAACATAACATAAGGCTGATCGGCTGTCGGTTTGCCTGCCATTGTGTTTGGCTAATCGGTACCATGCGGTAACCGCAGCGGCAGATGTAACGTCTGTCAGCTCACCACAAGGAGAATGTCGGTTGTTAACGCCAAGATTCGCAAAAGCTCCAGCTGGCCGCGCGTGCCTGCATCAATGGCTGCTGGTTCTTGTCGTGGCCATTACCATGCTGCCCGCCGCTACCGTCGTTGCTGCAACGCCAAGCGCCGGTGCGGAACCGATATTTGAACGCGGTGATCCCTCTGCTTGGCTTGAACAGGGGCCGCAGTTCTTGGCAGTGGATGAGGCATTCGCACTGACCCTGACTTTGCAGCCAAACCGCGTCATGTTGGCGCGTTGGGAAATAGCCGATGGCTATTATCTTTATCGCCATCAGTTTGCAGCGCGCCTGCGCGCAACGGACAGCGGCGCCGCACTGGCAGCGCTGCGAATCCCCACCGGACTTGCCAAGGTCGATGAGTTTTGTGGTGAGGTAGAGGTCTACTACGGCGCTGTAGCGGTGCAAATCCCGCTGGTTGGCAGCCTGCCTGATGGGGCAGAGATCAGTATCGATTATCAGGGTTGCGCAGACGCAGGGCTGTGCTATCCGCCAGAGACCCGGGTTTTCAAAGTCTCTGGCAATGCCTTACTTCCGGCCGCTGCGGCCGCCCAGCGCGATTCAGTGTCTGCTGCCCCGCGTTCGGTTGGGGTAAGCCAAGACCGAGAGATGGCGCAAGTGCTGCAAGCCAGCAGCTTTGCGGTATCGCTGGCGTTGTTCTTTGTCGCTGGCATTGGACTCGCCTTCACCCCCTGCGTCTTCCCCATGGTGCCTATCTTATCCACCATTATTGTTGGCGAGGGCGCAGGCTTAACCAAGCGCAGGGCGTTTACCCTGTCGCTGGCCTACGTGCTGGGCATGGCGCTCACCTATGCATTGGTAGGGTTGCTGGTAGGTTTGTTTGGCGCCGAATTGAATCTGCAGGCAGCCCTGCAAAGCCCCATAGTGCTCAGTCTGTTTGCTGTGGTCTTTGTGCTGCTCTCCGGTGCTATGTTCGGTTTCTACGAACTTGCGTTACCGCAAGGTGTCCAGCAGTGGATAGATGAGCGCAGCGCAAAACAAAGTGGTGGCCGCCACCCTTCCGTCTTTGTTATGGGCTCGTTGTCTAGTCTTGTGGTATCGCCCTGTATGTCTGCGCCACTGGCTGGCGCGCTGATTTACCTATCGAATACCGGCGACGCGGTACTTGGCGGCTCGGCACTGTTTGCTCTTGGTCTTGGGATGGGCGTACCGCTGTTGGTGGTCGGTGGAAGTGGCGGACATTGGCTGCCGCGAGCAGGCGTCTGGATGAATACCGTCAAGGGCATCTTTGGCTTTGGCTTGTTGGGGGTGGCGATATGGCTACTGGAGCGATTGTTACCCGGCTCGGTTGCTCTGATGCTGTGGGCCGCATGGCTGATTGCTGCAGCGGTTTATCTTGGTGCTTTCGAGTTTTCACCAAAACAGGCGGGCGCACGATTTGCGCAGGTAGCCGGTTTGATGATGGCGGTATGGGGTTCTGCCTGCCTTGTGGGTGCCAGCGCCGGCGGTGTGGATCCATTTAAACCGCTGGCAGGCTTGGGCGCGGCAGTGGGCAGCGAAGCTCGAAGTCAGGAAGTGCGCTGGCAGGCGGTAAAGTCGACTGCGGATATTGAGCAGGCGATGGCCGGCACCAGCGCTCCGGTGTTGTTGGATCTGTACGCAGATTGGTGTATCTCGTGCAAAGTTATGGAGCGAAACGTCTTCCCAGTGCCCGAGGTGGCAAAAAAGCTTAGCCAATTTACCCTGCTGCGGGCGGATGTGACGGCCAACGATGCAATAGATCAGGCCCTGTTGAAGAAGTTCGGCCTGTTTGGACCCCCCAGTTTAGTGTTTTTCCATGAAGATGGCCGCGAGTTAAGCGAATTTAGAGTGCAAGGCGAGGTCGATGCCGATCGGTTGAGTACTCAATTGGGCTTGGTTTTGGCCGCTTCTAAGCGTTAGGCCTGTAATAAGTTCGCGTAAAATGCGAATAAAACAGCAAGATATGGTCTAAAATCTTGGAGCGCGACAAGCGACAAGCGATAAAAGTCTACTGCATGAGAAGGAGAGCCTAGGTGTCCAATCACGTACTGCTGCTAAACGGCCCTAATCTGAACCTGCTGGGCACGCGGGAGCCACAGGTCTACGGCCACGAAACGCTAGCGGATATTGAAGCCCGGCTCATCGAGACTGCTGACGCCAATGGCGCACGGGTTACCTGCCTGCAAAGCAATGCCGAGCATGAGTTAGTCGATGCAGTGCAGCAGGCCAAGCCGCTCGAAGTTGATTGGATTTTGATAAACCCCGGCGCGTTTACCCACACCAGTATCGCGCTGCGCGACGCCCTACTGGGCGTCGCAATACCCTTTATCGAAGTGCACCTTTCCAATGTGCATGTACGCGAGGAATTTCGGCATCATTCCTACTTGAGTGATGTGGCGGTGGGCGTGATCGCCGGATTGGGTTCCAGCGGCTATGACTTCGCCTTGGCATATGCACTGGGCGAGCTAGAGAACTGAAATCACTGGGCTTTGGCGAAGTCACAGGTGAGTGAACGGGAGACAAGATGGATCTGCGAAAAATTAAGAAATTGATCGAGTTGGTTGAGGAATCGGGTGTCGTTGAGCTGGAAGTGAGCAGTGGCGACGAGTCGATCCGCATATCTATGGCTGCAGCAGGAGCACCACAAGTTGCACCCGCCCAAGCAATGGTGCCGGTGGTGCCAAACGCGCTACCGAGTGCGCAGCTAGCGGACCAACAGGGCGCATCGGTGCAAACCCTCAAATCACCCATGGCGGGCATTTTTTATCAGTCGCCTGACCCGTCGTCCGCGCCATTTGTGACTGTTGGTCAGCAAGTGAGCACTGGCGATGTGCTGTGCATTATCGAAAGCATGAAAATGATGAACGAAGTAACAGCTACCGTTTCCGGTGTGGTACGGGAAATTTTTGTCGCCAACGCGGAGGCTGTTTCAACCGGTACGCCGTTGTTTGCCATTTCGTGAGTTGGCTGCAGTTCACCATAGCGTTGGAGACTCACGAGACCGAGGCCTTCGAAGCGGTTTTCGTAAGCCATGGGGCGGTAGCGCTCACCTATGAGAGTCAGGCGCAGGAAGTGGTGTTAGAGCCAGCGCCGGGCGAATTACCCATGTGGCAGCAAATTAATTTGCTGGCGTTGTTCTCCCTTGACACCCCAATTGATGGTCTTAACGCAGCCCTGCGCAAGTTGGATCCTTCGATACATGAGCGGCTGGATGTCGCCTTCATTGCCGAGGAAGACTGGCAACAACGCTTGGCCAACCACGTCGTGCGGGCAGAATTCGGCCAGCGCCTGCGCCTGCTGCCAAAGAGCGAACTGGGTGCTGCTGCCGCTGACACGATGCCTGCGGGTAAAATCGCCATGTATCTGGAGCCCGGGCTTGCCTTTGGTAGCGGTAGTCATCCCACCACGCGCCTGTGTTTGGAGTGGCTTGCACGCAACATCCGGCCAAATCAACGGGTACTAGACTTTGGTTGTGGGTCGGGGATTTTAGCCATTGCTGCGGCCTTGCTTGGTGCCACAGTTGTCGCCGTAGATCATGATGAGCAGGCTGTTCTCGCGAGTCGAGAAAATGCCGAATTTAATGCTGTTGGCCAGCGCATCGAGACATTTTCGCTGGCAAGTTGGGAGCTGAAGCAGCCTGACTATGACCAACACTTTGATGTGGTTGTCGCGAACATTCTTGCGCTGCCTATTATCGACCTTGCCCCGAGCTTTTGCCGGTACCTTGCGCCCCAGGGCGACTTGGCGCTGTCCGGAATTTTGACCCACCAAGCGCAGCAGGTGGCAGAAGCCTATGAAGGTGCAATTGCTTTTGCATCGACTACCACAGAGGCCGAATGGGTCTGTTTGACGGGCAAGTTGAAGTAGCTCCCAGTTCTGTTGGTAAGTTCGGGTTTCGCTGGTTTGCAGTGTGCCGTCTGGTTACCTTGTATAGGCCTAGGCAGCAGTTAGCCTGAGCGTCACTGGGCTGAATGTTGACGATATGTTGAAACGCTTTTTTACGGGAGATTGGGATGATTGGATACGTCACCATCGGGGTAAGCGATATGGACAAGGCTTGCGCCTTTTACGATGCGCTGTTTGGGGAACTGGGCGGCAAGCAACTGTTTGGCCAAGATCGCATCAAGTTTAACGGCACCGGGCCCGGCCAACCAATGGTGGCGATCTGTGTTCCTTACGATGAGCAAGCGCCCCATCACGGCAATGGCAACATGCTGGCGCTGCCGGTGAAACGCGACGACATCGATCGAGTCTATGCTCTGGCCATCGAGCTTGGTGCTAGCGATGAAGGTGAACCCGGTCAGCGTTTGCCAGTCTTCTATGGTGCCTATATACGTGACCCCGATGGCAACAAGATCTGTTTCTACGAAATGTCGCTCTAGTTCGCCTGCAGCGGCGGTTTGACTGCCGCTGCTTCCAATTTGGTTGAGGGGATTTGCTACAGATTTTGTGCCCACCGGTCTATGATTGCGTCCCTCAAAATCTAACGTGACCTTGCAGCTAAGATGTCCTCCGCCCCGCTACTGACCCAACCCATCGCATTGCCCTCAGGCAACGCAGTGTTGCGCAACCGCGTTGCCCTTGCGCCCATGGCTGGGATGACCGATGTACCGTTCCGCACCCTAGCTTGGGCTTTTGGTGCCGGACATATGGTGAGCGAAATGATCACCTCCAAGCCTGAATTATGGGATACCGGCAAAAGCCGTTCACGTCGCGTGCTAATCGATTCGGTGACACCACAAGCAGTACAAATCGCCGGCTATGATCCCGAGGTTATGGCAGATTCTGCTCGTCGTTTGGTAGACGATGGGGTCGAGCTTATTGACATCAATTTTGGCTGTCCGGCAAAGAAAGTCTGCCGCAAAGCAGCAGGCTCTGCACTGCTCAGCGACATAGACCAAATTCAGCGCATTGTCAGTGCGGTTGCCAGCGCAGTGGATGTGCCTGTTAGCATCAAAACCCGCACAGGCCTAACGCTGCAGGACCAAGCAGGCACTGCAGCGGCAGTTGCCGCGCAAAATGCTGGTGCGCGGCTTGTTGTGATGCATGGCCGCAGCCGCGCTTGTCGTTTCAAAGGCAGTGCTTTACCGGCACGATTGCAAGAGGTAAGAAAGCAGCTGAGTGTGCCGCTGTTGGTCAACGGCGATATTGTCGATGCCGCGACCGCGCGGCAAGCACTGCGCGCAAGCGGTGCCCAAGGTGTGATGATTGG
>JAACDW010000146.1 GCA_009936775.1 Pseudomonadota bacterium | reverse complement strand
TTCGCTTGTCAGCCTAGCTGGCGAACATGAATCGGGGTATAGCGCAGTCTGGTAGCGCGCCTGCTTTGGGAGCAGGATGTCGGGAGTTCGAATCTCTCTACCCCGACCATTTTTTCCGACCGCTCTTTCTTGCCATTCGGCGTATTGTCACTGCACACACGTTGCCCGGCGTTCCTCGCCCGAGCGGCCGTGTTGCGCGCGTGCGAAGGCTTGAACCGCACTTGAATTCAGGCTCCTTTCGTTGCCACCCAGGAGGCCGGTGTTGCAAGGATATGTAGAGCCGATCTCTATGGCAGTTTTGATGGCGAACCAGACAATCAGCCCACCCAAACAGACAAAAAAAAATGGTTTAAGTACTTGTAATTAAATCGTTAACTTTTAGTGTACGTCGCCTGAAATTACTTCAAAGTGTTTCAGACCTAAAATTAAAGGAGAGGAGAACGGCATGAGCAACAGACTCACTGGCCGGTGGGTTTTAGCCCCCACACTTGTTTTTGGATTGTCTTTACCTGCTTACGCAGCTGACAATGTTTTGGAAGAAGTAATCGTTACAGCGCAACGTGTCGAGCAAAGCTTGCAAGACGTTCCTGTCGCGGTTTCTGCTTTTTCTGCTGATGCGCTAAAAGAACAGCAAATTGAAGGAATGAGCGACCTACAGCTTGCAGCGCCAAGCCTGCAATTCGCAGCCTCTGATGGAACTGGCGGAGCATTCTCGATCCGGGGTATTACGAACCTCGCGACATCAGCCACCGCGGACGCGGGCGTAGAGGTGCATGTTAACGATATCCCAATGGGAAGAACGACGGCTCAGGATGGTGAGTTCTTCGATCTAGAGCGTGTAGAGGTACTGCGCGGCCCGCAAGGAACGTTGTTTGGGCGCAACTCGGTAGGGGGTGCCATCAACATGATTACGGCGCGCCCCCAATTCGAAGGAGTTGGAGCCGGCATAGACCTTGATTTTCACGAGTACAATGGCCAAAAGATGAAAGGCCATTTGAATATTCCCGTGAATGAATATTTTGCGGCCCGTTTGGCTTATCAGGGCGTAGAGCGCGATGGGTACGCGAAAAACATTTACTCACTCACGGATACTCATCGAATCGATAATCGCGACTCCGAAGCCTTCCGAGTTTCGCTCGCGGCAAAACCAACAGATCGTACGACGGTTACAGTTATCTATGAGGATTACTCTGAGGACTCGACCCGCAACCTTAGAAACAATACGTTTTGTAAAAGAGACACCTCATTCGTTGCCGGTTGTACACCCGGAGCAGATTACGCTTACGAGTTAACGCACCCGATGGGAACGTATGTTGAAAACCTTATGGTTTTAACCGGTCTGCTTGACTACACGCCGTTCACCGATATGTCTGGTGCTCCTCAAGGGTTCTGGGAAGTGAACATGCGCGGTACGCCAACTGATGAAGTTGAGCAAGACAGCGTGCAGGTTTTAATTGAGCATCAGGTTACGGACTCTTTGTCGCTCAACGTTTCCGCTATGACCAAGAGTCGTGATTTCGATAACACCAGAGGTTATTCCTCGGAGGAAATGCAAACGCTGCGTTTCAACGACGATGTGCCCGGTTTCCCCGGCGGCCTTGTGCCGATATCTGGCTACGGCCCTGAATGCTCTTTGGAAGATGGCACCTTTGGTGTTTTCGGCGGCTGTGTCACCGAGTATCTAAGTTATCCAACGGGTTACGATCGAACGCTTCAATCCATAGAGGATGAAGTCGTTGAGATGCGTCTGAGCTCATCTTTTGACGGCCGGTTAAACTTCATTGTAGGTGCGATCTGGAGTGAGACGGAAGGCGATTACATCTACGATATCCCCGCCACTGGCCTCGACGCCTTGTCCTTGGCGCCGCCAGCAGTGCTCACGGGCGGTGCTCCGGTGCAGCTGTATCCCGGTCTCTACCGCAATGCTAGCCTTGCCTCTACCCAATCGGAGGCGGTCTTTGGTGAGCTGTATTTCGACGCGACAGAGAAGCTGCGTCTGACCGCAGGATTGCGCCACACACGTGACGAGAAGTCTCAATACACGAAACTGGCGTTTTTGAATGTTGTTGGTTTGGGTGGCCCCGGTACCGGCTTCACCTCGCTGGCAGGATCGTTGCCAGACTATGGTGATGCCTACCGTGCAACTACGGGTCAAGAACCGGTAATGAGTTCTTCGGCTACCACTGGACGCTTTGTTGTCGATTACCAACTCAATGACGACACCATGGTCTACGGCAGCATTTCAACTGGCTTCAAGGGTGGCGGTTTCAATCCAGCACTCGAAGCAGAAAAGTACCCCAATACCCCACAGGTATTCCCAAACATGGAAATTACCGCTTACGAGATTGGTCTCAAGACAGAATTGCGAGACCAAGGCATTCGTCTCAATGCAGCGGCATACTTCTACGATGCCTCTGACTACCATGTGACGAAAATCGTGAACAAGACGAACGTAAACGAGGGGATCGACGTAGATCTCTACGGTTTTGAAGCCGATGCACTGTGGGCACCAAGAAGCGTCCCCGGTTTAGAGTTCAATGTGGGCTTGGCATGGGAAAAGTCGGAAATTGGCAGTGGCGAATCGCTGCTTGACCCACTTAACCCAGACCTACAGTTAACCGGTGCCAGCAACAGTTGGCATATGATGAAGGACGAAGTTTCTGAGGTCTTTGTCGCTCGTAAGGATGCTGCTGCGGCCATCTATCAAGCGTGGGTTGCTGGCACATTTGTTGGGACTCCGTTGCAAGGCGCACTGATTCCCGCCGAATTCCACGGCGACCGCACCATGGGACAAGCTACCCCAGTAAGCTTCTTGAGCGCTACCTCGCTGCCGGCCGATGGGCATTTGCCTTCGCTGGCGGTACGGGCAGGCTATGAGGCGATGGCAGGGCTGTTAGGTTACGACGCCGCCACGGTAATTACTGATGGCTTAAACTCTGATGTCGGCGGCAACGCGCTAACCCATCCGGATCTGATGGCCAATGTTGGTGTGCAATACACCATGCAGGTCGGTAACTTTGATCTGACGACCCGTTTGGACTACTACTATCAGTCTGAGTACTACGCACGGATCTTCAACTTGAGCTACGACGAGTTGGAAAGCTGGAGCGAGATGAACGCTCAAATCACGCTGCAGCCGCAAGGTTCAGATGATTGGTCGGTAGCAATTTACGGTCAGAACATCACAGACGAGCAGAACATCATGAGTCTTGGACTTGGGTCTGCTGCGGTTGGTTTCACTCGAGGCATTGCTGCTCGAGAGCCCCGCGTCTGGGGTCTTCGAGTCAGCTACAGCATGTAAGCATGGCTGCAGCTTGCTGACCTGAAAAGCCCCGCATGCCGGGGCTGTTTTTTAGCCTAATTTTAAAATCGGTGCACCGATCGATCAAACTTCACAGATCATTGGTTGATATGCTACTGCGCCGCTTCACTCAGGCCGCCGCCCAAAGGTTGTTAACATGCAAAGCAATAGTCTTGGAAAGTTATTTGAGGTCAGTGCCCTGACGTTGGGTGGCGGTGGCATCGGTCAAGTGTGGGGCGAAACCTCGCGAGACGAGGCCATAGCAACTGTGCGCGACGCGTACGCTGCAGGTATTAGGCTGTTTGATATGGCACCGCTGTATGGTGATGGCGAGGCGGAGCGTGTCATGGGGCTGGCATTTGCTGAAGGGTACCCAGCAGGTTTGCGTCTGACGACTAAGTGTATGGTTGGTGCGATTCCTAGGGAGCAGATTGATGCTCGACTGCGCGACTCCTTGGCGGCGAGTTTTACACGGCTAGGACGCGATTACGTAGATGTGTATATCTTGCACGGATACATCATTCCCGATGGCTGGCAGGCCACCGCCAGACCGCAGGCACTGCCTCATATTGCCGTGGAATACTCTATCTATCGTGACTACGTCATTCCCGTTTTTGAGGATCTGGTGGCATCTGGAAAGATCGGCGCATTTGGCATTACTGCGGCTAGCACTCAGGTGACAAACCTAGCAGCAGTTGAAAATTCGCCTGCACCAGCCGTGGTTCAGTGTATTACCAATGTGTTGGATTCTCCCGGCGGCATGGCGATTACAGAGGAAACTGCTAAACCACGGGAAGTCATTCAGGCGTCCAAGTCACAGGGCTTGGGTGTGATGGGCATTAGAGCAGTTGCTGCAGGAGCCTTGGCGACAGCAATAGACCGGGTTGTTAAACCCCATTCAGCCGAGGCCAAAGACTTTGCAAGAGCGGAGCGATTTCGGCGCCTCGCGGCTGCTATGAATACGACGCCTGCGATACTCGCGCACCGCTACGCGCTGTCCATGCCCGGAGTTGATACAGTTGTGCTTGGTGTCAAAAACCGACAAGAACTGTTAGAGAGCTTAGAAGCAGAAGCGCAACCGCGTTTCACCGACGACGAAATGAATGAGATTGATCAGCAGGCAAAAGGGTAGGCATCTAGACTTACACGAAGGAAAGGGAACTGGATATGACTCTTGAACACGTATTTAGCCTATGCAGTGGGCTTGCGATACTGGGCTGGCTAGGGCTCGTGCTGGCGCCTCGTTGGCATATCACACGTGATTGGATGGCTCCCGTCGCCGTTCCACTGATGATTGGCAGCGTTTACATCTGGCTGATGGCCAACAGTTTAGATGCAATTCCAAGTGATGCTGGATTCGGTTCGCTGGCCGGGGTGACGGCACTTTATTCGGTGCCAGAGCTAGTACTCGCGGGCTGGGTTCATTATCTGGTGTTCGATTTGTTTGTGGGAGCCTGGGAGTTGCAAGACTCCCAAAAAGAGGGCATTCATCACCTGCTGGTGATCCCCTGTCTGCTTCTTACCTTGATGGCTGCTCCCGCTGGGTTGGTGCTCTACTTAGTCGTTAAGAGGGCTCATCGTAGCGCGCGTCAATCACCGCTCAGCCAAGGTTGATCGTCAAAGATCAAATCTACTAGACCCATCGGGTTTGCACCCTTGGTGGGTGTGGCGCATGCAATAGCTGCTGTGGTTTTATACCGCTGTACTTTCATTGACGCTAAGTACATGCGCAGCATCCAGCACAGAAACCTCTATTGAGGTAACTCAGGTCTAACCTTTTGTTGGTTGAACACAGGGGCGCGTTTTTCCATAAAAGCTCTCATGCCTTCGCGGGAATCCGCGCTGTCGCGGACAGCGTTCACGGCGGCCCTTTCCTTGGTGAGCAGCTGCTTAAGGCTGTGGTCGGCACTGCTCACCAAAACCCCCATCATCTGCTTCACCGCCAGCGCGGGCATTGCCGCTAACTCGTCTGCAAGATTCAACGCAGCTTGTTTTAATTCATGCAGCGGCCAAACTTCGTTGACCAGTCCTATTTCCAGCGCTCGAGGGCCGGATATTTTTTTCGCGCGCAAGATCATGTCCAACGCATGATCTTCGCCAACACACTTGGCGAGCCGCGCGCTACCGCCCCATGCCGGCACAGCGCCTAAGTCCAATTCGGGCAGTCCAATCTGCGCTTTTTCTGCAGCGGCCAAGCGGAAATGGCAGCCCAGAGGGATTTCTAAACCACCGCCTAAACAGTAACCAAATAGGGTGGCGATCCAAGGTTTTTGCATATTCTCAATGGCGCTTATAACTCTTAGCCTTTGATCAAAGACGGCCTCGGCGCTACCCAACTTTTTGATCCCCTCAGGCAATTGCTTTAAGTCCATGCCAACCGAAAAATTCTCCAACCCGTGTGCCGTGAGCACTACCGCGCGGATCCCATCGTCAGCAGCGATTTCTGCCACGTGTTGTTCGAGTAAGTCCATAAACTCCAACGTCATCCGGTTGTATGGTGGGGTGTTGATCGTCACCACAGCCACTGCGGATCGAAGTTCAAAGGTTAGGGGTTGGATCATAGGATACGCTCCGCTTGAGTTGTTAATTTTTTACGCATTAGACCGCCAAGTTGTACAGGTGATCAATGGCAAACTGTTGCGGAAACGGCCGTGCACCACACATCCAAGGCGAGTTCAGTTATCATGCGTGGTCTCACACAGCGCCCGTAGCTCAACTGGATAGAGCATCGGCCTTCTAAGCCGAGGGTTGCAGGTTCGAGTCCTGCCGGGCGCGCCATTGCCTCATTTGTG
>JAACDW010000145.1 GCA_009936775.1 Pseudomonadota bacterium | reverse complement strand
TTGCCACAGTTACCGCTCCAGTCGACAAAGGGCTGGTCGATGGACACCTGACCGAATAAGTAGTCTACGTCGTGATCTGCCTCGGCGCTGGGGCTGACGATAACCGTCTTGCTGGTGCTGGAAGTAGCACCGCCCATGCCGTCAGTGTGTTTGCCATAGGGGTCTGGGCTACCAATGACGCGCAACAACAAAGCGTCCCGCTGGGGACCGGGGTATTGCGCGCACTCAGGCAGTTCCGCAAGATTAAAAAATACCCCCTTGCTGGTGCCGCCGCGAATGTAGGTGGCGGGAATGCGAATTTGCGCAGGATGCTTTTGGCTCATGGCTAGGTCCTATCCGGCAGAAGCAGACGCTTCGAGAAAATCTTGGGCAAAGCGCTGCAATACGCCACCAGCTTCGTAGATGGAAACTTCTTCGGCGGTATCCAAACGACAGGTTACTGGGATGGCGATCTGCTCGCCGCTAGTTCGGGTCACCAGCAGGGTCAATTCCGCTTCGGCGGCAGGTGTGCCCTGAACGCTGAAGGTTTCAGTACCGTCGATGCCATGACTGCGCCGAGTTTCGCCAGTTTTGAACTGTATTGGCAGCACGCCCATGCCGACAAGGTTGGTGCGGTGAATGCGCTCGAAGCCCTCGGCAACGATGGCTTCCACGCCGGCCAAGCGTACGCCCTTGGCGGCCCAGTCGCGGGAACTGCCCTGGCCGTAATCGGCTCCGGCAACAATGATCAGCGGCTGCTTGCGCTTCATATAGGTTTCAATGGCCTCCCACATGCGCACAACGTTGCCTTCCGGCTCGATGCGGGCCAGCGACCCCTGTTTGATTGCGCCGTTGTCGCGCACCATCTCATTGAGCAGTTTGGGGTTGGCAAAGGTAGCGCGTTGCGCAGTCAGATGATCGCCACGATGGGTGGCATAAGAGTTGAAGTCTTCTTCTGGCAGCCCCATCTTGTGCAGATATTCGCCGGCAGCGCTGTTTCGCAAAATGGCGTTGGAGGGGGACAGGTGATCTGTAGTGATGTTGTCGCCAAGCACCGCGAGGGGGCGCATATCAGTCAGGCTACGATCACCGGCCAGCGCACCTTCCCAATAAGGTGGGCGTCGAATGTAGGTACTTTGTGGCCGCCAGTCGTAAAGCGGATCGCTGCTGTGTGTGACGTCTTTGACGTCCAAAAACATGGGTTCATAGACCGCTGTAAACTGTTCAGGTTTCACGCTTTGTGCCACGATGGCATCGATTTCAGCATCGCTTGGCCAAATGTCCATGAGCTTAACGGGTTCGCCGTGTTGATCGGTGCCGAGCACATCTTGCTCGATGTCGAAGCGAATAGTGCCTGCGATGGCATAGGCGACAACCAAGGGCGGTGAGGCAAGAAAAGCTTGCTTTGCATAGGGATGGATGCGTCCGTCAAAGTTGCGATTACCAGACAGCACTGCGGTAGCGTACAGGTCGCGGTCGATAACCTCTTGCTGGATCGCCGGATCCAGTGCACCGCTCATGCCATTACAGGTAGTGCAGGCGAAGGCCACGATACCGAAGCCCAGTTGCTCCAGTTCTGGCAGTAAGTTCGCTTCCTCAAGGTATAACTTTACGGCCTTAGAGCCAGGGGCCAAAGAACTTTTCACCCAAGGCTTGCGGGTGAGGCCCTTGGCATTGGCGTTACGCGCCAGCAGCGCTGCTGCAATTACGTTGCGCGGATTGCTGGTGTTGGTACAGCTGGTAATGGCGGCAATGATAATGGCGCCGTCGGGCATCTTGCCCGGTTCGGCTTCTACTGTGCCGCTGATCCCTTGGGCTGCTAAGTCGGTGGTGGCTACCCGACGATGGGGGTTCGAAGGCCCGGCAATATTCCGGCCGACAGCAGATAGGTCAAATTGCAGGACCCGCTCATACTGGGCTTGCGCCATGCTGTCGGCCCACAGGCCGGTTTGTTTCGCGTAGGTTTCTACCAGCTCGACTTGGGCGTCGCTGCGCCCGGTCAAACGCAGATAATCAGTGGTTTTTTCGTCGATATAGAACATCGCAGCGCTGGCACCGAATTCAGGCGTCATATTTGAAATCGTCGCGCGATCACCAAGCGTGAGGGCACTGGCACCGCTACCGAAAAACTCCAGATAGCTCGATACCACGCGCTGCTCGCGGAGAAATTCCGTAATAGCGAGCACAATATCTGTGGCCGTAATACCTTCTTGGCGGGTGCCGATCAGCTCGACGCCGATAATATCCGGCAGGCGCATATAGGAGGCGCGGCCTAGCATCACACTTTCGGCCTCAAGGCCGCCCACGCCTATGGCAATGACGCCAAGTGCATCTACATGGGGCGTGTGGCTGTCTGTGCCGACAAGAGTGTCGGGAAAGGCCACGCCAGCGCGAGAGTGGACAACCGGTGACATTCGTTCCAGGTTGATTTGGTGCATGATTCCGTTGCCTGGAGGAATCACGTCGACGTTTTCAAATGCTGTCTTGGTCTAGTTTATAAAGTGAAAACGGTCATCGTTGCGGCGATCTTCGATGGCCCGATTTTTTTCAAACGCGTCTGCTTCAAAGCCCGCATGCTCCACCGCCAGCGAGTGATCGACAATCAACTGGGTTGGCACTACTGGATTCACCTTGGCGGGATCGCCTCCCTTGGCAGCGATGGCATCGCGCAGGCCCGCGAGATCCACTAACGCCGTTTGGCCAAGAATGTCGTGGCAGACTACCCGCGCAGGAAACCACGGGAAATCAAGATCGCGCTTGCGCTCAATGATTTGTCGCAGGGCAGCGTCTAAATTTGCTGGCTCGCAACGTCTGACCAAATTCTCCGCCAGCACTTTGGACGTGTAGGGCAGAGTAGCGTAGGCACCGGGCTGAATGGCCTCGATGGCTGCCTCGGTATCAAAGTAATCGAGGTCCGTGCCAGGCAGTGGTTTGCGGTAATCGTGATTCATAGAGTTTTCTTCGTTCAAAGTATTCAAAGATGTATGGACGCGAATTGTGCCGCCAATGGCGGTTTAGCTCAAAGCCGACTATCGGGGCGTTAACTCATCGGTCGGCTCAGCCGGCTCATTCTTCAAGGTCATTTTAATGTGCTCGATATCCGCCTCGTGGAATGCATCGCCAATGGGCGTGAACCCAAAACGCCGATAAAAGCCCTCTGCATGGCGCTGCGCATGCAGAAAAATAGGATTCAGCCCCGCGTCCTGCGCTGCAGCTATGGCAGCCTGCAGCAGGCGCGCACCGATGCCTGCGCCGCGGCAATGCAACAACACCGCCATACGGCCTATTTGGCCATTGGGCATCACGCGGGCACAGCCAACAACGCGCCCGTTACCACTGGCTGCAAGCACGTGCAGGCTACCTGCATCGTGGGCATCAAGTTCGATGTCCTCGGCGACTCCCTGCTCCTCAATAAACACTTCGCGTCGAATGCCGCTGAGAAGGTGGCGGTCTTCGGCCTGCTGCCAATTGGCCATGCGAATTTCGATTAACGCCAAATCAACTCGAATCTAAGCCAAGGATCGTCGTGTTAACGCACTGGCATCGCCAATGTAGGCAGCAGGGGTTAAGTCCCGTAACTGCTTGATTGCTGCCTCGGGTAGGTTCAGTTCGATCAAGATTTCCTGATACACCTCAGCAGAAAGTCGGCGGCCGCGAGTCACAGCTTTGAGCTGTTCGTAGGGCTCTGGCATACCCAGCTTGCGCATCACGGTTTGTACTGCTTCTGCCAGCACTTCCCAGCTGTGCTCTAGATCCGCAGCGATAGCATCTGGGTTTACATCCAAACGTGATAAGCCCTTCAAAGTTGCCTGATAAGCGATACTGCAATGGGCAAAGGCCGTGCCTAGGTTGCGCAGTACTGTGGAATCCGACAGGTCTCTTTGCCAGCGCGACACGGCCAGCTTGCTTGCCATATGGTCGAGGAGGGCGTTGGCTATGCCGACGTTGCCCTCAGAATTTTCGAAGTCGATAGGGTTGATTTTGTGCGGCATGGTGGATGAACCGGTCTCCCCCTCAACTTTGCGCTGTTTGAAATATTCAATAGATATGTAGCTCCAGATGTCTCTATCAAAGTCTAGGAGGACCTGATTGAAACGCATCAGCGCGTGGCTGATTTCGGCAATGTAGTCGTGAGGTTCAATTTGCGTAGTCCACGGATTGTTCTGCAGTCCCAGTTCGGCGATGAATTGCTCAGTCAGCTTGCTCCAGTCCACGTCTGGATAGGCCACAGTGTGGGCATTGAAGTTGCCCACCGCGCCGTTGAATTTACCCATCAGGCTGATGTTCTGTACCTGCTGGCGCTGCCGCTGGAGGCGCGCTGCTACATTTTTGATCTCTTTGCCCAGCGTAGTGGGCGAGGCGGTCTGGCCATGTGTACGTGACAGCATTGGCAGATCGGCATTGGCTCGGGCGAGCGCATCCAAAGTGTCGATCAGGGTCTGCATCTGCGGCAGCAATACAGTGTCCCGCGCGTTCTTGATCATCAGTGCGTAAGCGGTGTTGTTGATATCCTCTGAGGTACAGCCAAAGTGGATCCACTCGTTCACCTGCTGCAGCGCAGGGCGCTGCGCGAAGGCCTCCTTGAGGAAGTACTCCACCGCCTTCACATCATGATTCGTGGTTGCTTCCAGCGCTTTTATACGTGCGGCACCCTTAGCATCGAAGTTTCTGGCAATGGCACTGACATAGGCTTCTTCGTCTGCGCTTAGTGCCCTGAACTCAGCAATGCTCGCGCAGCGGCTGAGAAATAGTACCCACGCACATTCCACCTCAACTCGATATTTCATTAGGCCAAACTCGCTGACGATTGGACTGAGCTGAGAGACTTTGTTGCGGTATCGGCCGTCTGCAGCGCCAATGGCG